>NZ_JAPJQF010000052.1:0-18457 GCF_030825285.1 Anaerotruncus massiliensis (ex Togo et al. 2026) | reverse complement strand
AGACCTACCTCATCGCCACCGACACGACCTTCGCGCCGTTCGAGTTCCAGGACGCGCAGGGCAACTTCGTCGGCATCGACATGGATCTGCTGAAGGCCATCGCGGAGGACCAGGGCTTCCAGTATGAGATCCAGGTGCTCGGCTTCGACGCGTCGCTCCAGTCGGTGCAGTCGGGCCAGTCGGACGGCATGATCGCCGGCATGAGCATCACCGACGCCCGCAGGGAGATCTTCGACTTCTCCGAGCCCTACTTTGATTCGGGCGTCGTGATGGGCATCAAGGCGGACAACGGGGAGATCAAGGGCTACGCCGACCTGGCGGGCAAAAACGTCGCCATCAAGAAGGGCACCGAGGGCGCGGCCTTCGCCGAGAGCATCATGGATGAATACGGCTTCACCGTGACCTACTTCGCCGACTCCTCCAACATGTACGAGGACGTCAAGGCGGGCAACTCGGCCGCCTGCTTCGAGGACTACCCGGTTCTCGGCTACGCGATCTCGCAGGACATCGGGCTCAAGATCGTCACCGAGATGGAGCGCGGCAATTCCTACGGCTTCGCGGTCAACAAGGGCCAGAACCCCGAGCTGATCGAGATGTTCGACGCGGGCCTCCAGAACCTGCGCGACAGCGGCAAATACCAGGAGATCCTCGACACCTATATCAAAAAGTAACCATTCGGCGCGCATCCGTGCGGCGGGGCAGGGCTTGCCCCGCCGCACAGCCGCGTTTTCCCGGCGGTCCGGCTGATCTCCCGCGGCGCGGAGGATGAGCCGAAACGCCGTGTCCACACTTGCCATGAAAGGACGATCGCCGTGCGCTATCTGAAACTGTTGGAAGAGTCGTTCCCCATGCTGGTCAAGGGGCTGGGCGGCACCGTGCAGGTGACGGTCATCTCCCTGCTGATCGCCACCCTGCTCGGCCTGTTCTGCTGCCTTTTGCAGATCTCCGGTAAAAAGCCGCTCCAGTGGATTTCCCAGATTTATATCGACGTCATGCGGGGCGTGCCGGTCATGGTGCTCTCCTTCTTCATCTATTTCGGCGTGCCGAACGGCCTGGGCATCCGCCTCACCGCCGTGCAGGCGGGCGTCATCACCCTCTCCCTCAACGCGGGAGCCTACCTGTCGGAAATCTTCCGCGGCGGCATCCAGGCGGTGAACGTCGGCCAGATGGAGGCCGCGCGTAGCCTCGGGCTCCCCTATGGGCGCGCGATGCGCAAGGTCATCCTGCCCCAGGCGGTGCGGATCGTCATCCCCTCGATGGTCAACCAGTTCATCATCACCCTCAAGGACACCTCGATCCTCTACGCGATCGGCCTGCCCGAGCTCATGCAGAGCGGCAGCCTGATCGTGGCGCGGACCTTCCGCTCCTTCGAGGTGTGGGCGACCGTGGCGGTGATCTACTTCATCATCATCTTCATTCTGTCCAAGATTTCCAAGCGGATCGAAAGGAGGCTCCACAATGGCAAAGGTAAGGGTTAAGGGCCTCCGCAAGGACTTCGGCTCGCTGGAGGTGCTCCGGGGCATCGACCTCGAGGTGCGCGAGGGGGAGGTCGTCTGCATGATCGGGCCGTCCGGCTCCGGCAAATCGACCTTCCTGCGCTGCCTCAACTTCCTCGAGACGCCCACGGGCGGAGAGGTCGAGGTGGACGGATACCTCCTCACCGACGGCAAGACCGACCTCAACAAAATCCGTGAAAACATCGGCATGGTGTTCCAGCAGTTCAACCTCTTCCCCCACCTGACGGTGACCGGGAACATCACGATGGCCCCGCTCGACCGGAAAAAGCTCGACAAGCCCGCCGCGGAAAAGAAGGCGCGCGAGCTGCTCGAGCGGGTGGGCCTCGCGGACAAGGCGGACGCCTACCCGGCGCAGCTTTCGGGCGGGCAGCAGCAGCGGGTGGCCATCGCCCGCGCGCTGGCGATGGACCCGGACATCATGCTCTTCGACGAGCCGACCTCCGCGCTCGACCCCGAGATGGTCGGCGAGGTGCTCGCGGTCATGCGCCAGCTGGCCGACGCGGGCATGACGATGGTGGTCGTCACCCACGAGATGGGCTTTGCCCGCGAGGTCGCCGACCGGGTGATCTTCATGGACGGCGGCGTGATCGTCGAGCAGGGCACCCCCGAGGAGATCTTCGGCCATCCGCGCGAGCAGCGCACGATCGATTTCCTCAACAAGGTCCTGTAGCTTCCGCCGCTCTCCAAAAGTTTTGCCCGCCGTTTCAAAGGCGGCGGCTGGATCCTGAGAAGCGCTTTTTGGTTCTTTTCCCAGGAAAAAAACGGGACCGGTACCCAACGGGTACCGGTCCCTCCTGTTTTTCCCGCTATTCCCCGGGGCGCATCGCCCTCATGAAGGCGCCGATGAGCTTGTCGCACATCGCCTCCATGCTGTAGGCGCCGTCCCGCAGGCACCAGTCGTAGATGAGCCCGCGCAGCTGGATGTCGAGCATCTGGGAAAGCTCGGTGCAGGCGATCGCGCCGGTGATCTCCCCCCGCTCCTGCCCCTCGTGGACATACTGGTTGAGCAGCTTGACGTACCGGCGGCTTTCACTCGTCAAAAACTTCGGCCCCCGCGTCACGAGCTGGGTGGAATAGATCTCGGTGATGATCTGGCGGCTGAGCTTGAGCTCCATGTTCTTGCAGACGAACCGGCAGAGCGCCACGATGCGGTCGGCGCTCGGCATACCGGGCGGGCACTGGGCCGCCCACGCGTCGTAGTCGTTGTCGAACTTGTCGGGCAGCGCCGAAAGCAGCTCGTCCTTCGCGGAAAAATAGTGGTAGAACGCGCCCTTGGAGGTGCCGGTCGCGGCGATGATCTCGTCGACCGACACGTTTTCATAGCCCTTCTCGTCGAAGAGCCGCCACGCGGCCTCCGCGATGCGTTCCCGGACTTCCGTCTTTGCCATCGGCCTTCCCTCCCCGTCTGGTTTCATTTTATACCAACCGCCGCCCGCGCGCAAGGGGCCCCGGCTCAAAAGCGCGCGCCCCCGAGGGGGCGCGCGGCGGATCGCTATTTCCTGCGGCAGGCCCCGCGCTCCCGCAGGATGCGCAGCTGGTCGTCGAGGTAGACCTGCGGCACCGACTTGATGTCGAAGCGGACGAGGTCGAAGGTGAGGTTCATGAGCGGCCCGGTGACGAGCGCCACGATGACGGTGGCGACGCCGAACCGCCCGCCGAGCAGGGTACCCGCCAAAATGGCTGAGAGCTCGAGCCCGCTCTTGGTGAACCGTACTGACCAGCCCGTCCGGCGGACGATGCCGATCATGAGCCCCTCGCGGGGACCGGCTCCCAGCCCCGCCCCCACATAGAAGTAGGTAGCGACGTTGAGCACCATGAGCCCGCAGGCCACCATCAGCAGCTTCTGCGAAAGGTTTTGGGCCGCGGGGATCAGATGATGCGCCTGGATGACGTCGACGATCGGGCCGGTGATGACCAGGTCGAGGATGTTCCCCAGCCCGATGCGGATACCCATCCGCCAGTTGACCGCCAGCAGCACGACCGAGACGCCCAGCACCGCGGCCCCCAGCGAGATGCCCAGCGTGTGGGAGAGGCCGTCGCTCAGGACGTCCCACGGGGCCATGCCGATGCCCGACTGCGCGAACACGACGATGCCCACCGCGTAGAGCAGCAGTCCCACCAGCAGTTTGGACATGGATTTTACCGTGATATTGATGTTGTCAGCCTCCCTCTCCCCGGACGTTCTGATACGCGCGGGAGGTTCAGATCTTTTTCTTCTTCCTGTAGATCAGGATGCCGACGGCGACCACCAGCACGACGTTCAGCAGCATCTGCAGCGGCAGCGGGATGAACATCGATCCCACCGTCAGGATGAGCAGCGCGGAGATGACGCCGAAGGCGCCCAGGTCGGGGCGCTTGAGCATGAAGTTGGTGAACATGATCGCGAAGATCGAGGCGGGCACGTATTTGAATGCGTCCTTGACCGACGCGGGCAGCGCGCCGAGCAGCAGGGTCCCGCCGATCGCGCCGAGGGTGACGAAGATCAGGTTGGTGACGATCGAGCCCGCAATGCCGATCGTCGCCATGAGCTCGCCCTCCTTGGTGCCCGGCTTCACGCCGGTGACCTCCTGCGCGACCATCGCGCAGGGCAGGCGCATGTTGCTGATGTTGCCGCTCAAAAAGGCCATGTAGCTGCCCGCCGCGCCGAGCACGCCGTAGTAGGAGATCGGCTCGACCACCATCCAGGCGAACCCGGAGGAGACGACGAGCGTAAAGATGATCGCGATCTCGGCGGGGGTGGGCACGACGCCGTACACCAGCCAGAGGGTGAACGCGGGCACGAACGCCAGCACGAACCCGATGATCAGCGTGATGCTCCCGATGCGGATGGAGGGCTTTCCGAACTCCCTTGTGAACTGTTCGTCCGACATGCCCTTGAAATTCGATTCAGTCACTGCACTTTTCATCTCCTCAACCTCCAATCAGCCAGGCGCAGACCGGCGCGCAGACGATGCCCACGATCATGGCGATGCCCATGTGGTACTCCCGCAGCCAGGGCAGCTTTTTCACCGTCCTGGAGAGCCCCACCATGCAGAGCGACGCGCTCACGCAGGCGACAATCATCGGCAGCCCGGTCAGGCAGTTTTCCATCGTCATGTAGGACATGATGCCCAGCATGCTGGCCGTGCTGATCAGGGTCATGAGGTTTTTGTCGTATTTTTCGACCTTGACCTGCACCTTGTTCATCTGCGGGATAAAGACCAGCACGACGATCCAGGCCACCGAGAAGAGGCTCATCCCCCACAGGGCGGCGGCGTAGGCGCGGATGCCGAAGTCGGCGGCGCCCAGCGCGCTGCCCACGGCCTGCGCGCCGAGGCCGGCGTTGATCATTTCGCCCGCGGCGGCGCCCATGACGGAAAGCCGCATCCACGAAACGGGCGACCCGACGGCGGACATGAGTCCCACCATCATGATGAAGACCGCGACGGACGGCCCGATGGCCGAGATCATCCCGGCGCGGAAGGCCTTGACGCAGTCGCTCTTGGAGATTCCCATCTTGACGGCGGTGGCGAACGCCCGGCGGGTATACAGAACCGCCTGGCAGAGCACCAGCAGCACCAGCGGGAAGCAGGATAGCCACATGATCGGGCTGTTTGCTATCGACAGATAATCGCTCATTTTTACCGCTCCTCAATTCTTTTGATCCGAAAAACACCTCTGGCGGCCGCTTTTTCTGTGGCCGGCCGCCGGTTCCACCGCCCCCTTACTGATTGCCGAACAACAAAATCAAACCGTCCCCCGTTATCGGTACAGACTATAGTTTGTTTTTGCTTTAACGTATTAAATCATAGCGAATTTAAAGCGATTTGTCAAGAGCCCGCCGCGTTTTTCCGGAAAATTCATTCCCCGCCTTGACTTTTGCGCCCGGGGTTCCTATAATGGACATCAACAGCCCCCAGGGGCAGCCGAACAACAAAGCCGGACAGGAATTCTCCGCATGGGCCGAGCGGCCGATGCGTATTCCGTTTGGGCTTTTTTTGTTTTCCCGCCGGTGCACAACGCAAACAGAAAGAAGGATTCTCATGCTGGTACTGAAAAACTGCCGCCTGATCCCGGCGCTTACCGAAGGATACGACCTGCCCGCCGCCGACCTCGTCCTCGACGGGGAGCTCATCGCGGACATCCGCCCGGCGGGCGGGAGCTACGAGGACGCGCCCGTCCTCGACATGGCGGGCAAAACCGTTCTGCCCGGCCTCTTCGACCTGCACACCCACCTGCACTCCCTCTCGGGCAACCTGATGGAGAACCAGCTCAAGGATTTCGGCACCTCCTGCTTCGACACCTGCGAATACGCCAATACCTATCTGAAGCTCGGCTACACCACCGTGCGCGACATGGGCAGCAACAGCCGCTGCGCCATCGCCGTGCGCAACGCGGTGCAGAAGGGCCAGATCACCGGCCCGCGCATCTACAGCGCGGGGC
Organism: Anaerotruncus massiliensis (ex Togo et al. 2026); assembly: GCF_030825285.1. Taxonomy (NCBI): domain Bacteria; kingdom Bacillati; phylum Bacillota; class Clostridia; order Eubacteriales; family Oscillospiraceae; genus Anaerotruncus; species Anaerotruncus massiliensis (ex Togo et al. 2026). The sequence goes on along the minus strand of NZ_JAPJQF010000052.1, from coordinate 12,518 downwards.
TGATGATCTCCCCCAAGGACGCGGGCAACGACGCCTTCAGCCTCATGTACAACGAGGCGGACGGGCGCGAGGCGGTCATCGGCGCGGTGCGCGAGGAGATCGCGCACGGGTGCGACTTCGTCAAATACATGGTGTCGGGCGCCTTCCTCAACGAGGGCAGCGTGCCGGGCAACCTGATCACGACGGAGGAGGAGCTGCGCACGGTGGTCGACACCGCGGCGGCCCGCGACAAATACGTGGCCGTCCACTGCCACGGCACCGAGGGCATCAAAATGAGCATCCGCGTGGGCGTGCACACGATTGAGCACGCCACCCTCATCGACGAGGAGGGCGTCGACATGCTCGTCGGCTCGAAGGACACCTTCCTCGTCCCGACGATCGGCATCTTCCAGTTCCTCATCGACCTGAGCAAGGCCGACTCGAACGACTGGCGTGCCCTCAAGGCCAAGACCTACCTCCCCCTGCTCCAGCAGAGCCTGCGGACCGCCTACAAGGCGGGGCTCAAGTTCGGCTGGGGCACCGACCTGGACATGGGCTCCTACGTGGAGAACCCCGCGCAGGAATTTCTGGTCCGCCGCGACCTGATCGGCATCTCCAACATCGACCTGCTGCGCCAGGCCACGATCAACAGCGCGGAGATCGCCGGCGCGGCTGACATGACCGGCTCGGTCAAGATCGGCAAATACGCCGACCTCGTGGTGATCGACGGCAACCCGGACGAGGACATCTCCGTCATGGGCAAGCCCCGCGCGCACGTCTTCAAGGGCGGCGTCCACGTCGGCTGAGGAGTTCCCCGGGAACGGCAAAAAAGGGCCCCGGTGCTTACGCACCGGGGCCCTTTCATCACGTTATTTCCGCGCCGGGCTCACGCCGCGGCAATCGCCGGCGTTTTCGCGCCGAGCATCCCCATCAGCAGGTCCACACAGGCGGTCAGCGAAAAGACAAAATCCACGCCGTAGGAGGGGGCGAGCTGGGAGTACTGCTCGTGCAGCTCGTTGATCTGCTCGTAGAGCGCGGTGCTGTGGTCGATTTCCGCCGCGTTGGAGATGAGGTCGACCGCGTGCAGCATGCTGCGGCGTCGGTAGCCGTAGAACTGCATGAGGACTTCATATTTGAAGTGGCCGGCCTTGCTGCCGTCGAACGATTCGGAATGGGCGTAGCAGAAGAAGTCGGACATGAAGTGGCAGAGGATGCCCAGCTGCTTGCTGTATTCCTCCACCGACATGTTGTCGCCTTCCTTTGACAGGTGTTCCGCGCGCGCCATCACAAGGTCGTAAATGTCCTTTTTAAAATGCGAGAGCTTGAGCAGGCTCGGCGCAATATCGGGCAGGACGTTCCACCTCACAAAGCTCCCCTTGTCGAGCTCCACGCCGAGATTTTCAGTGAAGTAGGTATAGAGGTACCTGCCCATCGTGATGTGCGAAAATAGGTTCATTGGAAACACCGCTTTCTGATTATTGGGCCCGGGGGCCCTTTATCTGCAAGGCGTCAAGGCGCGCCGCGCTGCGGGTTTGGTCCTGGCGGCGACCCGCGCCACCGTTCGGGCAGCATCGCCCGGAAGGAGCGCGCGAAGCCGTAATGGCCGCGCCGGTAACAGACGCGCAGCGCAACCCAGGCCGTCGCGAAGTAGAGCAGCAGGTTCACATGGGAGAGCGCGACGACGACCGTGTCGTAGTGGGCGATCCACCCGGCCTGCTTGTCGGCCGCGAAAATCTGCTGCAATACCAGGAACTGGTTGAGGAACACCATGACCGCCAGCGCCCCGAACGAGGCGAACATCCCGCGGCTGCGGTGCCGCGCCGCCGCGATGAGCGCCATCACGAGCACGGGGATCTGGTAACGCTCGTGCATACGGGTCGTGAACATGAAGACGGTCTGCATGAAGAGGAACCCCATCAGCCAGACGCTCTTTTCGGTGGCCGTGAACCACACGGCCACAAGCAGCGCCAGAGCCGCGGCCAAAAGCAGGGTCGAAAGGTGGTCCGCCTGGATCAGACCGAGGATTTTCGTGCTGAAATGCTTGTAATTGAGCCCCGCCGACGAATAGAAGTTGAAGGCGTTGAGGCTGGCCCCCTGGTACTGGCCGAAGCCGCCGAAGTAGATCTCCAGCGGCAGCGCCCAGCCCGAACGCGCCATGAAGGGCAGGAAGACCGCGAGCACCGTGCCCGCTCCCGCCGCCACGGTCTGGAAAATCCGTCTGGGCGGATAGGAGGTGAGCAGCGCGACCGCGTAGACGGGCGCGAAGTAAAGGGACTGGAACTTCATCAGGCAGGCCAGCGCCATGACGGCGCCCGACCAGACGGGCCTTCCCTCCTCGAGCAGCAGGAAGGCGAGCACCACCAAAAAGATCATGATGCTGTCCGTCTGCCCCCAGTAGGAGGAGTTGAGGATCCCGGCGGGATTGACTGCCCAGATCGCGGCGCCGGCCAGCCCCACGAGCTGCCCCTCCCGCCGCAGCACGCGGTAGAGGAGCGGGATGCACGCGAGGTCGAACAGCACCTGCCACCCCTTGAGGGCGAGCATCATATAGGGGTCGAAGGCGCGCACCGCGCCGATCCCGAGCAGCTTCCCCGTCAGGAAGAGGGGGAAGAGAAAAAGGGGCGGATAGTCAAGGTTCCCTATATTGTTATAAGCGCCGAAGAAGTCGTTTGCCACTCCGGTCGACCAGTCCACATAGAAGCTCAGGTCGAAATAGTGCACGGTGATATAGGCGACCATCAGCCGCACCAGCGCGGCGAACGCCACCAGCACGGTCAAAAACCAGCGAATCTGCCCGGGTGAGGGACAAAAGGAAGCGCCCAGTCTTTTTTCATCCATCAGTTTACTTCCATTGCAATCAAAATTTTATCATATCGCGCCAAAACTGTCTGTTGAAGGTGTGAAAATTTTGTAAACTTTCCACATTTCCGTCGTTTTGTATAAATTTTCTACGAAAAATAGCCGTCAATTAGGAAGTTTTGCTCATCCCCTGCGGACAGTTCCTTGCGTTCCACCCGCGAAAAATATCCGTTTTCCCGCAACAGCTGTGCGAACGTCCCGGCGGATTTCCCGTCCGGGGCCGTGCAGGAGATGGTCAGCACCCGTCCGCCCGCGTCGCAGTCGAAATCCAAAATCGTCGCGCCCGCGTCCTCCGCCGCGTCTAGCAGCGCGGAAAACTGGGAGAGGTGCCGGCGCGGGGAGACCTCCATGTTGGTCACGACCCCCGCCATCGAATTGATATACTTCATGAGCAGCTCGGATTTCACCGGATCGCTCAGAATCTGCGAAAGCCGCCCCTCCTCGCCGGGCGTTGCGATCGCCGCGACGAGGCTGCTGCGCATGAGCTCCCCGCGCATATCCGCCGCGCGGGAGGCGAGCAGCATCCCCGCGGCCACGACGGCGGCCAGCGCCGCGAAAGCCACCGCCGCGGCCGCGGCGCGGCTCCGCCCGCCGTCCAGCATGCGGGACAGCCTGTGCGCGACCTTCTCCTTACTCAGCATACGTCTCCCCCGCCACTCCGAGATATTCCTCCAGCGAGACGCCGCGTTCAGTGATCTCCCGCGCCGCGCGCTTTCCAACATACCGGAAATGCCACGGCTCGTAGGTGATCCCGGTGATCTCCGTCTTGTCCTCCGGGTAACGCAGGATGAACCCGTACTCGGGCGCGTGCGCCGCGAGCCATTTGGCGGCCTGCGTTTCGGCAAAGCCGTGGTTGAGCATCTGGTAACCGGGGGTCACGATGTCGGCCGCCAGCCCCGTCTCATGCTCGCTCGTGCCGGGAGGGGCGATCCACTGGGAGGTCACCTCGACCGCCTCCTCCTCGCTCAGGCCCAGCGAGATATACTCCTGCACCTTGTTGTTGAAATTCTGCCGCTGGCGCTCGGTCCCCCGGTAGGCGGAGACGACCATCAGGTCGACCCCCTGCGCGGCCGCGTCGTAGAGCATCCACAGCATCGAGCCCGCCGCATCCGCATCCATCTGGTAAGCTCCGCTCACCGGATAGAGTTCGGGCGTGTAGTCGTCCGGGACGGGGTTTTCCGCGTTCACAAGCAGCAGGTTCTCCAATTCGCCCGCCTCTTCGCGGGGGAGCATCGTGGGTTCCGGCATGGCGCCCTCCTCTTCCGGAGCGGATGAAACGCTCTCTTCCGGCGCGGGAGCGCGCGCGGTGCAGCCGCTCAAAATCAGCAGCGCCGCCAGTAAAAGCGCCGTCCCGGCTTTCCATAATCGTTTCATTCTATGCCTCCCATGCCTGTTCGTATGTTCCGGCGCCGTCCCGCGGCGGGCACCCGTTCCCCGCCCGAACTCAACGTTTGGACGGGGCGCAGGAAGAATTGTTCTAGATATCTCCGCCCGCGTCTTTCGCACACCTCACGGAGCGCGCCTGTGGCGGTTGTCCGCGCCGCGCCTGAGCCCAACATTTTGAAGGGGTCCGGGGGAACCTTTTTCAAAGGTTGCAGGCCCGTGCCCCGGCTGCGTCTCACGGGGCGCGCCTGCGGCGGTTGTCCGCGCCGCGCCTGAATCCAACGTTTTGAAGGGGTCCAGGGGGAAACTTTTCCAAAAGTTGCAGGCCCGTTCCCCGGCTACGTCTCACGGGGGGCGCCTGCGGCGGTTGTCCGCGCCGCGCCTGAGCCCAACGTTTTGAAGGGGTCCAGGGGAAACTTTTTCAAAAGTTTCCCCTGGTAGTATCTGCCGCGTCCGTCTCAAATATCCCCCGCCTCATAAAGGATGGCGGTGATGGCGGAAAGGGGCGCGGTCTCGCAGCGCAGGATGCGGCTGCCGAGCGAAAGGGTGAGCAGGCCGTTCCCGGCGGCGAAAGCCGCCTCGGAGGGCTCGAAGCCGCCCTCGCTTCCGACCATAATCGAAACCTCCCCGCCGAGCCGGCGGGAGAGCGCGCTTTTCAGGCTTTCGTCGGCATTCTCATAAAAAAAGATGCCCAGCGGCGATTCCTTCATACGCGCGACCGCCTCCTCGAAGCCGACAAGCGGTTCGACGGGCGGCACCCGGCCGCGGCCGCACTGCTTGGCGGCCTCGAGCGCGATGCGGTTGAGGCGTTCGAGCTTCTTTTTCATCGATTTTTCGTCGGGGCGGGAGACGCACCGGCGGGTCAGCACGGGCACGATCCGCCCGACGCCGAGCTCGACCGCCTTCTGCACGATCATTTCGAGCTTATCCCCCTTGGGCAGCGCCTGATAGAGGGTGATCTCCACCCCCGGCTCCCCGGCGGAGGGGGCGACCGCCTCCACCCGCAGGTCCACCCGCCCGGGATCGACCGTCTCGACGACGCACTGGTAGTCGTGCCCGGCGCTGTCGCAGACGGTGAGCGGCTCGCCGGGCTTCATACGCAGGGAGAGCGCGATGTGGCGCGCGTCCTCGCCGGTGATGACAGCGGACCGCCCATCCACCTCGCCGGTAAAAAACCGGGGCATCCCGCTACCCCCTCACGGCGGCCAGCGCGACCCAGCCGCCCGATTCGCGCCGGTCGGCGAGGCGGTAGCCCGCCCCCTCGAGGGCGGACACGACGTCCGCCTCCCGCGTGTCGATGATACCCGACGCGATGAACACGCCGCCCGGCTCGAGGAACCGCCCGAGGTCGGGGATGAGGCGCAGGATGATGTCCGCGACGATGTTCGCGGTCACGACCGCGAACCGCCCGTCCACCCTGTCCGCGAGGTCGCCTGCCAAAAAGGCCGCCCGGTCCCCGACGCCGTTGGCGGCGGCGTTTTCCTTCGCGACCCGCACGGCCACCTCGTCGATGTCCACGCCGACGGCCGAATCCGCGCCGAGCAGCAGCGCCGCCACGGCGAGGATGCCGCTGCCGGTGCCGACGTCAAGCAGCTTCACGCCGGGCGCCGCGTATTTTTCGAGCAGCTGCATGCACAACCGCGTCGTATCGTGGGTGCCGGTGCCGAACGCCATGCCGGGGTCCATCGTGAGCACGACCTCGCCGGGCGCCGGCGCGTAGTCCTCCCACGAGGGGCAGACGACCAGCCGCTCCCCCACCCTGGTGGGGAAGTAATATTTCTTCCAGGCAGTGGCCCAGTCCTCCTCGTCTACCTTGTCCGTCTCGACCGAGAAGGGCACCCCCTCCGCCTCCAGCCGCTCCCGCAGGTAGGAGACCGCCTCGAGCGGGCTCTCGCCGGGGGAGATGTAGAGGTGGATGACCGCGTGGGTACGGTCGCGCTCCAGAAGCTCCTGCTCGATCAGGTCGACGTGCGCGATCTGCGGGGCGAGCTCCTCGATGTCGCTGTAGTCCTCGATATAGATGCCGTAGGGCACCACCATGTTGGCGACCGCCTCGGCGGTTTCGATGCGCTCGACGGGCACCTTCAGTTTCACTTCGCTGTACTGCATGCCGCTCCTCCTTGTCCTAGTACGCTAATATTTAATTATACAACAAAACCGCCCCCATAGAAAGGGCGGTTTTGTAAACAATTCTTATTTCATCGCATCCTTGAGCTTGTCAAAAAAGCTCTTCCGCTTTTCATAGTTGCGGTCGCTCGACAGGTCCTCGAACTTTTTGAGTGCGTCCTTCTGCTTGGCGTTCAGGTTGCGCGGGACCTCGATGTTGACCTTGACGTACTGGTCGCCGCGCCCGCGCCCGTTCACGTAGGGGATGCCCTTGTTGCGCAGGCGGAAGACGGTGCCCGACTGGGTGCCCTCGGGAACGTTGTACTTGACCTTGCCGTCGATGGTGGGCACGACGATTTCGTCCCCGAGCACCGCCTGGGTGAAGGTGATCGGGATGTCGCACCACACGTCGAAGCCGTCGCGCTCGAAGAGGGTGTCCGGGCGCAGCGTGACCATGATGTTCACGTCGCCGGACGGCCCGCCGTTGAGCCCCTCGTCGCCCTGCCCGCGCAGCACGAAGGTCTGCCCGTCGTCGATGCCGGCGGGGACGGAGACCTCCAGCGTGCGGGTGTGGCGCACGCGGCCCATGCCGCGGCAGTCGCCGCACGGCTCCTTGACGATCTTGCCCTTGCCCGAGCACTTGGTGCAGGTGCGGGTGGTCTGGATGACGCCGATGGGGGTGCGCTGCTGGACCTTCACCTGACCGGTGCCGCCGCACTCGGGGCAGGTCTCGGGGGAGGTGCCCTTTTTGGCGCCGGAGCCGCCGCAGGTCTCGCATTTTTCAAGCCGCTGGACCGTGATCTGCTGCTTGCAGCCCTTGGCCGCCTCCATGAAGGAGAGGCCGACCGTCACGTTAATGTCGTTGCCGCGGATCGGGGCGTTGGGGTTGCGCGGCCGGGAGGAGCCGCCGCCGAATCCGCCAAATCCGCCGCCGAAGAAGCTCTCGAAGATGTCCCCGACGTCGAAGCCGCCGAAGCCCCCTCCGAAGCCGCCCGCCCCGGCGCCCGCGCCGTAGCTCGGGTCGACGCCCGCGTGGCCGAACTGGTCGTACCGCTGGCGCTTGGTGGAGTCGCTGAGCACCTCGTAGGCCTCGTTGACCTCCTTGAATTTGGCCTCGGCGGTCTTGTCCCCCGGGTTCATATCGGGATGGTACTGTTTGGCGAGCTTGCGGTACGCCTTTTTGAGGTCGTCCGCGGAGGCGTCCTTCGAGACGCCCAGTACGTCATAATAATCCCGTTTATCAGCCAATTGCCCTCACCTCTGCTTTCCGCTCCCATGTCACCGGAACGGCTGTTTCACGCGGCAAGGCGAGAGGCCCCGCCCCCCGCCTTGCCGCAGACTTTTTCCATTGTATTATTTTTTGTCGTCCTCGTCAACCTCGCGGTAGTCGGCGTCGACATAGTCCCCGCCGCCGGCGGAGGCGCCGCCGTCATCCTGCTGCGCGCCCGCCTCGGGGCCGGCGCTCTGCTGCGCCTGCTGGTACATCTTGGAGGACATCTCGTAGAAATCCTTCTGCAAGTCCTCCTGCTTCTGCTTGATGTCGTCGACGTTCGTGCCCTTGAGCGCCTCTTTGAGGGCGTCGATCTTCTGCTGGACGCGGCTCTTCTCGTCGGCGGACACCTTGTCGCCCAGGTCGGTCAGCGCCTTTTCGGACTGGTAGACCATCTGGTCGGCGGCGTTGCGCACGTCGATCTCCTCGCGGCGCTTCTTGTCCTCCTCGGCGAACTGCTCCGCCTCTTTGACCGCCTTGTCGATGTCGTCCTTGGACATGTTGGTCGACGCGGTGATCGTGACGTTCTGCTCCTTGCCGGTGCCGAGGTCCTTCGCGGTGACGTGGACGATGCCGTTCGCGTCGATGTCGAAGGTGACCTCGATCTGCGGCACGCCGCGCGGCGCGGCCGGGATGCCGTCGAGCCGGAACATGCCCAGCGTCTTGTTGTCGCGGGCCATCTCGCGCTCGCCCTGGAGCACATGGACCTCGACCGAGGTCTGGCCGTCGGCGGCGGTGGAGAAGATCTGGCTCTTCTTGGTCGGGATGGTGGTGTTGCGCTCGATGATCTTGGTGCAGACCCCGCCGAGCGTCTCAATGCCGAGGGAGAGCGGGGTGACGTCGAGGAGCAGGAGCCCCTTCACGTCGCCGCCGAGCACGCCGCCCTGGATGGCCGCGCCGACCGCGACGCACTCGTCCGGGTTGATGCCCTTGAAGGGATCCTTGCCGCAGAACGCCTTGACCGCGTCCTGCACGGCGGGGATGCGGGTGGAACCGCCGACGAGCAGCACCTTGTCGAGGTCGGAGACCTTGAGGCCCGAGTCGGCCATCGCCTTGCGCACCGGCTCCATCGTCTTTTCGACGAGGTCGGCGGTCATCTCGTTGAACTTCGCGCGGGTCAGCGTGACGTCGAGGTGCTTCGGCCCGGTCGCGTCGGCGGTGATGAAGGGCAGGTTGATGTTCGCCTGCGTCATGCCGGAAAGCTCGATCTTCGCCTTCTCGGCGGCCTCTTTCAGGCGCTGCATGGCCATCTTGTCGCCGCGCAGGTCGATGCCGGAGTCCTTCTTGAACTCGTCCGCCAGGTAGTTGATGATCCGCTCGTCGAAGTCGTCGCCGCCCAGGCGGGTGTTGCCGTTGGTGGCGAGGACCTCCTGGACGCCGTCGCCCATCTCGATGATCGAGACGTCGAAGGTGCCGCCGCCGAGATCGTAGACCATGACCTTCTGGTCCTGCTCCTTATCGATGCCGTAGGCCAGCGCGGCCGCCGTCGGCTCGTTGATGATCCGCTTGACGTCGAGGCCGGCGATGCGTCCGGCGTCCTTGGTGGCCTGGCGCTGCGCGTCGGAGAAGTAGGCGGGCACGGTGATGACCGCCTCGGTGACCTTTTCGCCGAGGTAGGCTTCCGCGTCGTCGCGCAGCTTCTGCAGGACCATCGCGGAAATCTCCTGCGGGGTGTAGTTCTTGCTGTCGATCGTGACCTTGTAGCTGGAACCCATATGCCGCTTGATCGAGGAGATCGTGCGGTCGGGGTTGGTGATCGCCTGGCGCTTGGCCACCTGACCCACCATGCGCTCGCCCGTCTTGGAGAACGCGACGACCGACGGGGTCGTGCGCGCGCCTTCCGCGTTGGCGATGACGACGGGTTCGCCGCCCTCCATGACCGCCACGCAGCTATTTGTCGTACCTAAGTCGATACCGATGATTTTTCCCATGATAAAAGCCCTCCAGATCTATTAAACTTAATTTTTACGAAAGGGATATCGTTTCGCGGCTCTCCCGCGGAATCGTCTGAACCTGATTTGCGCCGTCAGTTGGCGACCTTGACCATCGCGTGCCGGATGATCCGGTCCCCGAGCTTGTAACCCTTCTGGAACACCTCGACGATGACGCCCGCCTCGGCGTCCTCGTCCTCCACGTGCATGACCGCGTTGTGGAAGTCGGGGCTGAAGACGTCGCCCGCCGCGCCGAACTCCTCGACGCCGAGCTTGGCGAAAACGTCCTTAAAGTTTTGCAGAATCATCTCGACGCCCTTTTTGAATTCGGCGTCGGTGCAGGGCGCCGCGAGCGCCCGCTCGATCGTGTCCACGACCGGCAAAAACTGCGCGACCGCGGCGGCGGTGGCCTGCGGGTAGATCGCTTCCTTCTCCCGGACGCTCCGCTTGCGGAAGTTGTCGTATTCCGCCATCGTGCGAAGCAGCTTGTCGTTCAGGGAATCGACCTGCTCCCTGAGGAGTTCGGCCTCGCTCTTTTCGGAAGCGGTCTGTTCCGCCTCCTGCGCGGAGGCCTCCTCCCGCTCCTGCGGCTCCGCCTGCGGGGCCGTGTCCTTCGTCTCTTCTGCCAAATCTGCTCACAACCTATCTCTGTTATTGTTATTCCTGCTCAAACGTCTCCGCAAGGAGCTTTCCCAGCGTTTTGGAGAAATACTCGATGTGCGGGATGATCTTCGCGTAATCCATGCGCACCGGCCCGATCACGCCGATCGCGCCCGAATTCTGCTCGCCGATCTTGTAGCGCGTGACGACCACCGAGGTGTCCGCCAGCTCGCTCTGGGGGTTCTCCTTGCCGATCGTGATAAAGACCGCGTCGCTTTTGGAGGCGAGCACCCCGAGGAGCTGTTCACGGTTGTTCATCGTCAGCAGCAGGTCGCGGGCGATGTCGGAGAACTCCTTGTAGCCCAGCAGGTTGACGCTGCCGGAGGTGTAAAACTGCCCCTCGTTGATCTCGCGGCAGAGCTCGTACACGGTGGCGAGCACCGGGACGAAGAGGGTGGAGTAGTCGCCGAGGGTCACGGCGATCGAGTTGATGTACCACTGGGAGATGTCCGAAACCGATTTGCCGACCAGGCGGCCGTTACAGAACTGGTTGAGGAATTCGACGATCTCGGTGGTCAGCCCGAAGTCGACGCGGCAGACCTTGTTTTTGATGACACCGTTGGTCGCGATGACCAGCACGACGACGGTCCGCGCGCCCGCAGGGACGATCTCGACCCGCTTGACCTGCACCGTCTTGGGGGTGATGGTGGTCGAGACGGTCGCGCACTTGGTGTAGTCGGCGAGGGCCTCGGCCGCGTCCTCCAGGAGCCTGTCGGGATCGGGGTCGCGCACGTTGAAAAGCGCGTCGATCTCGCGCTGCTCCTCCTCCGAGAGGGGCTGGCAGTGCATGAGCTGGTCGACGTAGATGCGGTAGCCCAGATGGGAGGGCACCCGCCCCGCCGAGGTGTGGGGCTGTTCGAGCAGCCCCATGTCGAAGAGCGCCGCCATATCGTTGCGGATGGTGGCGGAGGACACCTGGAAGTCAAGCTTCCGGGCGACCGTCTTGGATCCGACGGGCTCCCCCGTCTCGATATAGGTTTCGACGATGGCCGTCAGGACCTTCAGTTTTCGAATGTCGAGCTTCACCGTTCCCACCTCACATTCCCGTTCCCGGCGAAGGGCTCTTTAGCACTCATTATTTACGAGTGCCAACAACTATAATGTACCACACTTTTCTGCAAAGTCAAGGGAATTCACGAAATGTTTACAGAATTTCTAGCACTCTATATATGAGAATGCTAATTATGTAAATTATGTACAAACTTTAAAAAATTCATTGTACATATTGACATTGCTTCCATTTTGTAGTTTAATAGGGACAGAGAGAGAATCAACCATTTCACAACCGACAACATAAGGAGGTTTTATCATGATCATCAAAGACGTTATGCTTCACTCCGCGGAGGACCTCCGCCAGTTCATGTATCTTGCCATGCAGTCGTCCGAGGACATCGGCGTGCACACCACCGACGGCAAGATCGCGGACGCGAAATCGATCCTCGGCCTGATGGCGCTCGACTACAACAAGCCCGTCAAGGTCGTCACCGAGGACAGCCACTTCATCAAGCAGATCGAAAAGTGGGCGGTCTAAGGTATCCCCGCCTCACGGACGAGGGCCGGCGGCCCTCCCCGCGTACCCCCGCCCGATCAATGCATCCCGCAATAAAGCGGCCGCCTTTGGCGGCCGCTATTTGTTTGCCGCCGAGTGGCGGAGCTTGTCGGTAGTCGACCGACAGCGACCCCTTAGGTTTACCGCTCATCGAGCGGCGCAGTTTGTCGGTGGTCGCTCGGCGAGCGGCGGAGCTACCGGGTCCCGCCCCGGCGGGCGGCCCTATTTCTTGGCCGCCCAAGAAATAGGGGAAAGAAACCGCAGGGGGCTTGGGCGGCCTGCCCGGGCTGCGCCCGGAGCGCGCTACGCGCGACGGCCGCTCGCGGGCGCTCCGCCCCGCGGCCCCGGCTTGAGTCCGCTTCGCGGACCCGGCCCTGCGGGCCGGATTCTCTATCAGGATGGCCTGCGGCCAAATCCCTGCGACCCCAGCGCCGCCTCCGGTTGGCCTTCGGCCAAAGTCGGCGGCGCCAGGTTCACGGATGAGCGGACGGGTGTACAGCATCCCGCCCGCCGCCGCGCCGCGGGCGCAATGCCTCTGCCGGCGAGTCTCCGGAACCGTACCGGAAGAGCTTCCGGGGAGGCACGGCCGCTTTTGCGTGGCGCGCAGCGCCCACGGGGAGGCGGAAAACTGCGCGGCTTCGCCGCGCACGCGCGCAGAGCGCGCGAACGCCCGGTACGGGCGTTGTTTTCCGCCGAGTGGGTTTTCCCGAGCTATCCGGCTACGGCCGTTGGGAGCGCCCGCAACCTGAATTGAGCCTTCAGCTGGTGTACCCGTGGGGAG
>NZ_JAPJQF010000051.1:0-18685 GCF_030825285.1 Anaerotruncus massiliensis (ex Togo et al. 2026) | reverse complement strand
TGGCCGTCTATGTGGCGGACATGAAAGGCCGTATCAAGGAAAACACCTGGGGGACAAAGGAACATATCATCTACAAAAAGCTGGTGCCATACTTCGGCAAACGGAAGATGTGCGATATTCATTCCAAAGAGGTCATGGCGTGGCAGAATGAAATGCTGAACTACAAGGGCAAGGACGGCAAGCCCTATTCTCCGGTGTACTTAAAGACGCTCCATAACCAGTTGAGCGCCATTTTCAACCACGCCGTTAAGCACTACAATCTGAAAGTCAACCCCGCCGCCCAGGTGGGGAACATGGGCAAGGCCAAGGGCCGGGAAATGCTGTTCTGGACAAAGGCGGAGTACCTGAAATTTGCGGAGGCCATGATGGATAAACCTCTCTCCTATTACGCCTTTGAAATGCTCTATTGGTGTGGTGTCCGGGAGGGGGAGCTTTTGGCCCTCACCCCTGGGGACTTCGACTTTGAAAAACAAACTGTCACCATCTCAAAATCCTACCAACGTATCAAGGGCCGGGATGTTATCACCGAACCCAAGACGCCCAAGAGCAACCGGGTCATTCAAATGCCCGTTTTCCTCTGTGAAGAAATGGAGGACTACATCAAGAGCCTGTACGCCGTGGAGCCGACAGACCGCATTTTCACGGTGACGAAATCCTACCTGCACCGGGAGATGGACAGGGGAGCGAAAGAAACCGGGGTCAAGCGGATCAGAATACACGACCTCCGCCATTCCCACATTTCCCTGCTGATTGATATGGGCTTCACGGCCCTGGCAATCGCTGACCGAGTAGGGCATGAGAGTATCGACATCACCTACCGCTACGCCCACCTGTTTCCCACCCGGCAGGCGGAGATGGCGGACAGGCTGGATATGGAACGAAAGGGGGCCTAAATCATGTCGCAAAAGAACAGGGACAACAAAAACCGATGGAGAAACAAGACCGTTGCTTTCCGGGTGTCCCCGGAGGAGGACGAGCAGATTGAAACCGCTGTGCGGCTCTCCGGGCTGACGAAACAGAACTACATCACCCGGCGGCTCCTGTGCCGGGACGTGGTGGTGCAGGGCAATCCCAGGGTCTATAAGGCCCTGCGGAATGAGCTGGCCGCTGTGCTGGACGAACTGCGGCGCATTGAGGCCGGGGGCGGTGTGGACGAGGAGCTGATGGACACCATCGGTCTGATAGCCGTCATCATGGACGGCATGAGGGAGGATTGATAGATGGATGGATTGAAAGCGAAAACGACTGTTCCATATCCGCCTGTTGGCGCAGACGGGGAACAGCCGCTCTCAAAATTAGACACTCAAAGTATAGCAGAGGAATTTGACGAACACAAGCCCCCGGAGAGTGATTTGGAGGAAATGTTGCGGCAGATGAACCGGGTCAGCGACCCGGCCTATCTGCCCACCGTCTCCATGAACGACCTCTACGAGCAAGTGTACCCCGGCAAGCCGCCTGTGATAGACGGCCTGCTTTACACGGGGACATACCTTTTTGTGGGCGCTCCCAAGGTGGGCAAATCCTTTCTCATGGCCCAGCTTGCCTATCATGTGAGTATGGGCCTCCCCCTGTGGGGGTACGAGGTGCGCCAGGGGACAGTCCTCTATTTGGCCCTGGAGGACGACCACCGGCGCTTGCAGGAGCGGCTTTATCGAATGTTCGGGACGGACAGCGCCGGGAGCCTCCACTTCGCCATTTACGCCAAACAGCTCGGCGGCGGGCTGGAAGAACAGCTAAAGAAGTTCGTCCGGGAACACCAAGACACCCGGCTAGTCATTATTGATACCCTGCAAAAAGTCCGGGAGGCTGGGGGCGAGAAATACAGCTATTCCAGCGATTATGAAGTGATTGGCAGACTGAAACGGTTTGCCGATGAAAGTGGGGTCTGCCTCCTGCTGGTACACCATACCCGCAAGCAGCAGGCCGACGATAAGTTTGATATGATTTCCGGCACCAACGGCCTGTTGGGTGCGGCGGACGGGGCCTTTCTGCTCCAAAAGGAGCGGAGGACGGACAACGCCGCCACGCTGGACATATCCGGGCGTGACCAGCAAGACCAGCGGCTCTACCTCATACGGGACGAGGAGCGGCTTGTGTGGCAGTTGGAGCGGACGGAAACGGAACTGCGGCGGGAGCCGCCCGACCCGGTGTTGGAGGCCGTGGCCGCTCTGGTGACGGAGGAGCGGCCAGAGTGGAGGGGGACGGCCACCGACCTCGCTGCCGCCTTGGGGCTGGATATGAAGCCCAATGCCCTCTCCATGCGGCTGAATGTCCGGGCGTGGCGGCTGTCCTATGAGTACCATATCCGCTACGAGAGCGCCCGTACCCACGCTGGGAGAAGTATCAAGCTGGCGCTGGAACCGCCCCAGGCGTGACGACCGTGACGGCTGTGACGACCTCTGCGGCGGTGGCTCAAACACCGTCACGGTCGTCACGGCTGTCACGGGGAGCGGGGCCAAAAGTCAAGGGGGCATACCTGCGGGTGGAGATTGCCGTAAGGCAATACAACCCGTACCCCTTGACTTTCGGCCCACGGAACACACTTGCCGGGTGGGGGAAAGGCTGTGCCTTTCCCCCTGCCCAACGGCGAGTGACAAAGTTTAGGCGGGGTGCAGGGTGCCCTTTTCAAAGGGCGGCCCTGCTGGGGGAGGCAACCGCAGTTGCCGGGGGCAAAGCCCCCACACCACCCCGTAGGGCGCAAATGCGCTTTTGATGGCCGTCAGGCTGTCAAAAGTGCTTTTGCGTTACTTTCGCAGAAAGTAACAAAGGCCCGCCGCTGACGCGGCGATGGAAAAGGAGGGATTGATTTGAAAAGGACGATAAGCGTGATGGTGGGGCATGGCTCGGTGAACCACAACAGCAGGAAGTTCCACGCAAAAAATACAGACCCCGAACGCTCCCACCTCAATATAGACTACTGCCAGGAAAATATCAAGGCGGTGTACCATGAATTGTTTGACGAGGCCCTGGAACGGTACAACGAAAAGCAGACCAGGACTGACAGGCAGATCAAGGACTACTACGAAAAGATACGCTCCGGCAAGCAGGAAAAACCGTTCCATGAAATCATCCTGCAAGTGGGCAACAAGGAGGATATGAGCGCGGCCAGCGAGGACGGCCAGCTTGCGGCGGCGGTGCTGGGCGAGTACATGGGTAGCTTTCAAGAACGCAATCCCAATCTTCGGGTGTTCTCCGCCCACCTCCACATGGACGAGGCCACGCCTCATTTGCACATAGATTTTGTACCCTTTACCACGGGGAGCAAGCGGGGCCTGGACACCAGAGTGTCACTCAAGCAGGCGTTGGCCGCCCAGGGCTTCAAGGGCGGCACCAGAGGGGACACGGAGTGGAGCCAGTGGGTGCGGTCGGAGAAAGAGCAGCTTTCCCTTGTGATGGAGCGCCACGGTATCGAGTGGCAGGACAAAGGCACCCATGATAAGCACCTGTCCGTCCTGGACTATAAGAAAGAACAGAGGGCGCAAGAGATCGCTGCCCTGGAAACAATCATGGCGGAGAAAGAGAGCCAAGCGGAGGGGCAGGAGCGGCGGCTAAAGGAGTTGGCCCCGGCGGTGAAGAATATGGAGCGACTGGCGGCGGAGTTTTCCGCCGACCCGGAGGAGATTTTACCGGAGCCGGGGCCGCTGGAAACGGGCAGGGCCTACCGGGAGAAAAAGGCCAAGCCCCTACTTGCGAAAATCGTCAAGGTGCTGCGCTCCCTGTACCGGGCCTATGTTGACCTGAAAGGGAAGTTTGAGCGCCTGCAAGGGGACTATGGCCGGGTGCGGGAGAGCAACGTCCGCCTGTCTGACCGCTTGCAGGAGGTGAAGATGGAGAACAAGAAACTGCGGCAGATCTCCGCCGACTATGCGCGGGTCAAGCGTGTCTTTGGCCCGGAACAAGTCGAGGCGGCGGTGGAGGCCGACAAGCAGAAGGAGCAGGCGGAGAAAGGCCGCAAGCGGCCCAGGCGTTCCCTTGATCGGGGAGGACGGTAAAAGTATAGATTAATCAACGCATGTATGTTATACTATTTTTGGTAGCAGAACGGTAAATTTAGCATTGCGGGCGTTCCAGCTTCCCTAAATATCCTTGTTTGGGTGGTAAGTTGTTATGTCCTTAATCTCTTTTGTTACTGCGCAGCTGTTCAAATGCAGGAAAGTATGGTATAGTTTTTGGGAGAAAGTCCAAAGGATGTAGGAAGATGAAACTTAACGATTTCGGAAGTTTATGTAATGCCGCAAAACCAGCAAAAGATGTTGATGTGCCAAATATTGAAACAATTGTAGCTGGAAAAAATACATACGTTTATGATGCCCATACTTACCATACCAAGGTACCACCAGAAGGAATAGAACTATTAATTCGGCATTTTACCGATGAAGGCGATGTTGTTTTAGATCCATTTTGCGGTTCTGGTATGACAGGAATTGCGGCCCAACGGCAAAAGAGAAAGGCCCTTCTGTGTGACTTATCACCTGCTGCAACATTCATTGCTTCTAATATGAACACACCTGTTGATGCCGAAGAATATATGAGTGCGGTTCAGATGCTTTTGAAACGAGCAAACCAGCTTAATAGAAATCTTTATACAACAACCTGTAGAGAGTGTGGAAAGCCAGCAAAAATTTTATATACTGTTTGGAGTTATGGGCTGCTTTGTAGCGAATGTGGGCAAGAGTTTGTCCTTTGGGATGTAGCAAGGGACGAAAGAGAAACAGTTAAAGAAAGCAAAATCTTAACAGAGTTTAATTGCCCGCACTGTGGCAAGCATGTAAAAAAGCGGACGCTTAAGCGAACAAGACTGTATCCTGTTGCACTGGGGTATAAGTGCTGTACAAAATCTCTTAAAGAACGTATTTGCGGTCTTACTGACGCGGATAAAGAACTTTTGAATGGGATCACTTATCAATCAATCCCGTCCGAATTGTGGTATCCACAAAATAGGTTCCCTATCGGGGTAAATACTGCTCAACCGATCTTACATGGAATAGACACTGTTGATAAGACTTACTTTCCAAGAGCTTTATGGGCGTACGCGTTTCTTTGGAATGAGGCAAAAAAATGGGAAAATCCCGCCATTAGGGACAAGCTCATTTTTACATTAACATCCTTATATCAGCGCATCACAAAATTTTCAGAATTTCGATTTTGGGGTGGTAGCGGTAATATTGCAAATTATAATGTCCCACAGATTATAAATGAGCAAAATGTGTTCTCAGCGTTTGAACGAAAAGCCAAAACAATATATTTATATTTTGCTAACGAAAACATAGTTTCTAAAAAGTCTGTTCAAATTACCACTCAGTCAGCATGTCATTTAAGCCAACTACAGGATAATAGTGTTGATTATGTGTTTACAGACCCTCCATTTGGCGCTAACATTAATTATTCTGAAATGAATTTTCTGTGGGAATCTTGGTTGGAAAAATTTACAGATAACACAGAAGAAGCGATTGTGAATAGAATTCAGCATAAAAGTAATAACGATTACGGCGATTTAATGCGTAAAGCGATAAGTGAAATCCATCGTGTTCTAAAACCTAGGGCCTGGGCAACAATAATGTTCCATAATTCTTCAGATAAAATTTGGTCACAACTCCAACGAGCAATATATAGTGCAGGCTTTGAAATCGATGGAACAATGATTTTTGATAAAAGACACGGCACATTTAAACAGTTCGTATCGGAAAATGCAGTTGGGTTGGATTTGCTTATACATTGCAGGAAAAAAGATGATATACAAAAGAAGAGAATTCACTATGGACACGAAGACATTACATGGCAAATAAGGAAATTTGCTGAAGCTCAAATAAAGAAAAATCATCTAGCCACATATATAACTCATTTTGACCATGTGAATAGGCCAAATGAGTTTAACTATCGAAAGCTCTACTCTGAATGGATAGCAGAGTTTGTTGGTGTGGAAACCATTGCATCCGATTTTGAGCATTTTAGGGTGATAGTTCAGTCAGTTATTGAAAATATAGGAGTAAATCATATGAAATCACAAAAAATATTGCCCGCATTTACGGATGCAGAAGTCCTTCGCGTCCATCGGCTACTTTCTACCAGGGTAGCATTTATGATGGGGCGTAAATTTGAAGAGGGAGACTGGGCCGATGTGTATTGTAAGGCTAGAAATATTGAGAACAAAGGATGGAGCAATTTAAATATTGACATTACGACAAATAACCAAGGCATTGAACATAAAATGCTTTGTGTTAGACAATCAAATATTTTATCTGTATGCGGATGTACATTGATGCACCCTTCTGCGACAAGATCTATTAGATTGCCTTCTTTGGACTCTGATCCTAATAATGCAATGGTGGACATCTTAACACAGTATGCTGATTTTTTGGAGTCTCGCCGGAAAAAGGTTTTAGAAGAGTCTCCACAATACGATGAAGCAGATATGAGGACTGGCTGGCTTCTTTGGAGTGAGAATTTACACGAGTTTTTATATTTTGAAGAGAAAACTCAAATTCCAAATCCGGACGACTACACCGCTGCGTGGGTAGAAAACAAGCCAAAAGGCGCTAGAAAGCCTAGTAAAAACCTTTGGATATACGAAAAGTCTACTGGTAAAAAACGATATTCTGTGACTACAACAGCTGGAGCCAAAATTCAGCCCTACTTTGATGTACCTCCTATTGGAACCCCTGGTTTGTATCATTTTGTTGTCATTGGAGAGCGACTACTTGATGAGAGTGTAAGAATGTGGGTTACAGAGCAGACTTATAGAAATCTATGTACATTAGTAAATAATGACTTGTCAAAAGAAAATATAAGTAAAATCATTCTAGAGGTTGCTGATAATCTTAAAGACAACTCCTTTGCTAAAGCATATGACTATGAAAAAGCCTGCGAACTTATTATATCATCAGAAGCATATTGTGCGATGCAGAGAGTTCTTCCTGGTGTAAATGATGATCATAGTATTCAATTGCTAATCGGGTATCTATCTCAACAATAACCTTGTTTTAATCTGATACTATTTTGATACTAAGAAAACAGGGTACTCCAAATAGCAGATGAAATGTTAACATGTTTGCGAAAGTATTTGCTGTGAGACCATAGTAAATACACTTTTATATAATAGAATTTGTCGAGTGGGAATAAATCCGGAAAACGCTTTCAGAGGGGCCCAGGCTTTCGCCTGGGCCCCTTTTTTTCTCCCGGCACTTGACTCTGGATGAAATCCGTGATATAGTTAAGCTAAATTATATAAATCAGCTTAACTATTCAGGAGGATCGGCATGGACCTGCGGGACGCCCTAAACCAATACTACTACGACACCACGGTCTGCGACCTGCGGCAGCTCAGCCGGACGGGCGGCGGGGAGCTCTCCTACAACAGCATCATGTACCTGGACGTCATCTCCTTCCAGGAAGCGGACGGAGGCTGCACGGTGGGCAGGCTGGCAAAGACGCTCCGCATTTCCGCGCCGGCCGCCACTCTCAAGGTCAACGAGCTCGTCAAAATGGGGCTGGTTGAGAAGTCGCGCAGCGAGACGGATCGGCGGGTCGTCTACCTGCGTGTGACAAATCAGGTGGCCGAGTCCCTCAAAAGCTACGACAGCCCCTTTGAACGCGCCGCGCAGGCGGTCGAGCGGCGGTTTACCGCGGATGAGATCCGGGCCTTCTGCTCGATCCTCGGCACCTTTACCGAGGAATATAAGAAGGATTTTTGATATGGAACAGCAAAATCAGATCTTCGAGACGCTCTCCCCCACGCGCCTGTTCTTTCGGTGCGCCCTCCCCAGCATGGTCAGCATGGCCGTCGCCGCCCTCTATACGATCGCCGACGGCGTCTTTGTGGGTCGTTTCATCGGGTCGGACGCCCTCGCGGCAATCAACCTCGTCATGCCGGTGCTCAGCATCAGCTTCGCCCTCGCCGATATGGTCGCCGTCGGTTCGTCGGTGCAGATCGCCATCCACCTGGGCGAAAAAAAGGAGCTGGAGGCCAGCCGGATTTTTACCGTCTGTTCCCTGCTGATCGTCGGGATATCCGCGGTCGTGGGAGTGATCGGCTATTTCGGCGCGGAACCGCTCGTGCGCCTGATGGGGGCGGACGCGGAGGTCACCGCGCTCTCGGTGGAATATATCAAGGTGTACGCCGTCTTCGCGCCCTTCATCATGGTGTTCTTCGCGGTCGACAACTACCTTCGCATCTGCGGCCGCACCCACTACAGCATGGCGCTCAACATCATGACCTCCCTGCTCAATATTCTGCTGGACTACCTGTTCCTCGGCGTACTGCGGCTCGGCATCGGCTCCGCCGCGCTGGCCTCCTGCATCGGGCTCTCGCTGGGAACCCTCCTCGGCTACTGGCCGTTTCTCCGGAAAAAGCTCCAGCTGCGCTTCGTACGCGGGAAAATCCGCCTCCGGCAGATTGCCAACATTCTGTTCAACGGTTCCTCCGAGTTCTTTTCCAACATCGCGGGCTCCATCCTGATGATCATCCTGAACAGCATCCTGCTTCATCTGGCGGGCTCGATGGCGGTGGCCGCGTTTTCCATCGTCCTCTACGTGGACAGCATCATGGCCTCCCTCCTCTATGGCATGACCGACTCGATGCAGCCGGCGATCAGCTACTGCTACGGCGCGAAGCTGCGCGGCCGCATGTTTGCCTTTGAAAAGCGGGTGCTGCTCGCGGGCGCGCTGCTCTCCGGGATCACGCTGGCCGGGATGCGCCTCGGCGGGCAGGGGATCATCTCCCTGTTTATCCGGGAGAACGACCCGGCCCTGCTGGAAATGAGCCTGCGGGCCATGGAACTCTTCTCCTTCACCTACCTGACCGGCTGGATCGGCGTGGGGCTCAGCGCCTTCTTTACCGCCGTCAACCGGCCGGGGACCTCCCTCGGCATCTCCATCGGCCGCGCGCTCTTCTTCCCGCTGCTCGCGCTCGCCGTCCTCGTCCCCCTGCTGGGCGTGGACGGCGTGTGGCTCACCTCGGCGGCAAGCAGCACGCTGACGGCCGTCACGGCGGCCGTTTTCCTCGCGCGGTTTTTGTACGGACAGAAAAAAGAGGGCCGGACCGAACCCCCTTCCCGGTGACCGCGGCGCCGGCCGCGGGATTCCCGGTTTCTTTCCGCGAAAACGGGATCCTTTTTTCGCGCGCGGTGCAATCCGGCCCCGTAAACCGCCAAGAATCAGTGAAAGGCCCGCGGAAAGGCGCGGGCGGTTTGGAGGAAGCCATGATCATCCGAAAAGAGACTCCCGCGGACTATGAGGCGGTGTATGAACTCGTCAAGGCCGCGTTTGCGGCCGCCGAGCACAGCGACGGGCGGGAGCACGAGCTGGTGGCCGCCCTGCGGAAGAGCGGCGCCTTCGTGCCCGGGCTGTCGCTCGTCGCGGAGACGGACGGAATTCTCGCCGGGCACATTCTCTTCACGGAAATCCGGATCGGCGGGCGGACCGCGCTGGCGCTCGCCCCGCTGTCCGTGCTCCCCGCGTACCAGCGGAGGGGCGTCGGCTCCGCGCTGATCGCGGAGGGGCACCGTGCGGCGCGGGAACTGCGCTATCCCTTCTCCGTCGTCCTCGGAAGCGAAAGATACTATCCGAAATTCGGTTACCTTTCCGCCGAACGGTTCGGCATCCGCCCGCCGTTCGACGCGCCGTCTGAAAACTTCATGGCCCTCCCCCTGTCGGACGAGCCCGTCCGGATGGAGGGCGTCGTGCGGTACGCAAAGGAATTCGGGCTCTGACGCCCTGCGGCGGCCCGGGAAACCACGCGCCAAAAAGCCGGGGGACCCCAGCGGGGTTCCCCGGCTTTTTCTGTCTTACCCAGCGGGCTTTTGGTCCTCCAGGAGCTTTTCCGCCAGCTCCTCCGCCAGCCGCTCCACCGCTTCGATCCGCGCCGCGTCCGCGCCGGGGAGGTGGACCCCCGCCGTGACGACCACCACCGTGTTCAGCGCGCGGCAGAGACGTTCGGCGACCGGGCGGGCGACGGCCTCGTCCTTGTGGCCGGGCTGGTTCCATACCGAGCAGGTGCAGGAGACGCTCCCGTCCCCGCGCAGGCTGGGGCGCGGCTGCGCGATGGCCACCGACCCGATGTGCGACCGCCCGCCGCCCACCGTCACGGTGAGGCCCTCGTCGAGCGCCGCCGCCCGCGCCTCGAGCGTAATGCCGTCGCGCGACACGCGGTAAGATCCCGCCTCCATGCGTCCAACCCCCTTCAGGCGGCTTTTCCGCCCTCGATTTTATGAATCCACTGTAACGCACCCGCCGCCGGATGTCAACCCAAAACCGTGCCGGACGGGCGGGCGCGGCCGCCAAACAAAATTTCCTCCCGCAAAGCGGGCGGGGCCGCCGCGCGGGGGCGCCGCTTTTGCCGGCTTTCCCCCCAAACGCCCAAAAGCGGCGCCGCATGACGCCGCGCCGCCAGTCGCCCCCCGCCGACACGCCGCATAGTATGGCAGTGTGAGCAACAACAAGCGGCGGCAGTATAAGGGTGGCGACAGCCCTCAGAAGAGCCTGCGTATGACGACCTGCTGCTTCACATAAAGGGAGGGCGGATTTGATCCGCCCTCCCTTTTTCGCATATCGCGCACATCCGATGCCCGCCCGTTCCCTTCTCCCCCGCTACCCCGTGAGCTCGCGGCGCAGGGCGGTCAGGATCTTTTTTTCGCGGCGGGAGACCTGCACCTGCGTCATGCCCAGACGCGCGGCGGTCTGCACCTGCGTCATGCCGGAAAAATACCGCAGCACGATCAGCTTGCGGTCGTTCGGCTCGAGGCTGCCGACGACCTGCTTGAGGGAGATCACGTCGGAGAGCATGTCCTCGGGCGACGCGACCGGCAGGTCGATCTGCCCGCCGCCGTCGTCGTCGCTCTCGGTGAGGGAGAGGGGCGGCGCGGCGGCGCAGAGCGCCTCAACCACCTGCTCCTCCGGCAGGTCCATCGACTGCGCGAGATCGGCCACCGTCGGGTCCCGGCCGAGGACGTTCGCGAGGCGCTCCCGCTCCCGGGAGATGCGCATCGACAGCTCCTTGAGGGTGCGGGAGACCTTGACCGCGCCGCCGTCCCGGAAGAGGCGGCGCATCTCGCCGAGGATGACGGGCACCGCGTAGGTGGAAAACCGCACGCCGCGCGTCTCGTCGAACGCGTCGGCGGCCTTGCACAGCCCCATGCAGCCCGCCTGGAAGAGGTCGTCATATTCGATCCCGCGCCCCTTGAACCGGTGGGCGCAGGCATGTACCAGACCGATGTTCTGGGAGATGGTCTGTTCCCGTTTGTTTTCGGCACATTCGATCACCGGCTTCATGCCTCCTTGCTGCGAATGTCCCTCTCCAGAACCACCGTCGTCCCCTTTCCTTCCTTGGACGTCACCTTGACGCGGTCCATGAGGCTCTGCATGACGGCAAAGCCCAGGCCCGCGCGTTCCTCCTCCGGCGCGGTCGTATACATCGGTTCCATCGCCTTTTTGATGTCGGGGATGCCGCAGCCCTTGTCGCGCACCTTAATGACGACGCGGTGGTCGGGCAGGATATTCGCGGTTATGTACACGATCCCCAGCCGGTCGCGGTAGGCGTGGACGATGCAGTTGGTCACCGCCTCGCTGACGGCGGTCTTGATATCGGAAAGCTCCTCCACGGTCGGGTCGAGCTGCGCGACGAACGCCGCCACCGCCGTGCGGGAGAACGCCTCGTTGACCGAGCGGCCCTCAAACTGAAGCTTCATCGAATTAATTGCTTTCATCTTCCATTCCTCCGGCTTTCGCAGACTTATCGGGTACGGGGCGGCGCTCGGCCCTGTCCAGAACCGCGAGGCGGTCGAGCCCCGCGAGAACCATCACCTTTTTCAGATGGCTCGCCACATTGACCAGGTGCAGCGTCCCGCCCAGCTCCTGCATGAGCTTGTAACGCCCCATCACCAGGCCGATGCCCGACGAATCCATGAAGGTCACGTCGCGAAAGTCGATCTCCAGCTCGCGGACCTGCCCCTTGAGCACCGCGCCGTCGATCGTCTCGCGCATCTCCTTGGCGCTGTGGTGGTCGATGTCGCCGATAATCCGCGCGGTCAACAGCTCGTCCGCCAGATCGATTTGAACAGCCATAATCTTCTACGTCCTTTCCTGGGAAGGCATTTCTCCCCGCTTTCGCGCAGCAAAAAAAGCCCTATCCAAAGGATAGAGCTTTTTCCGTGAAAATGCTGTCGAAGCATGTCCCTATTCCAATTTCACCCCGGGGAAAAAGAGGGCGCGCACCTCCGACGCCAGATAGAGCGACCCGCAGACGGCCACCACGCCGCCCTCCGAGGCGGCCACCGCCCGCGCCAGCTCAACCGCCTCCCCGGCGCTGTGGGCGGCGGAGGCCCGCAGCCCAAGCGCGTCGGCGCGCTCGGCAAGCAGGTGCGCGTCGAGCGCGCGGGGGCTCTTCGGGGTCACGCAGATGAGCCGCCTGAAGCGCGGGGCGAGCGCGGAAAGCGCGCCGCCCCCGTCCTTGTCCGCGAGGACGCCCATCACGCCGGTGACCGGACGGTCCCCGGCGAGGGAGAGCGCGTCCGCGAGGGCGCGGGCCGCCTGCGGGTTGTGCGCGCCGTCCAGGATGACGAGCGGGTCCCGCCCGACGATCTCGAACCGTGCGGGGATCCGCGCCGACGCGATCCCGCGCGGGATCGCGTCCCCCAGCAGGAGCTTCCCGAACCCCGGCGTCCGGCCCAGCTCGTCTGCCACCGTGAAGGCGGTCATCGCGTTGTCCACCTGATGCCGC
The DNA here is from genome assembly GCF_030825285.1 of Anaerotruncus massiliensis (ex Togo et al. 2026). Classification (NCBI taxonomy): domain Bacteria; kingdom Bacillati; phylum Bacillota; class Clostridia; order Eubacteriales; family Oscillospiraceae; genus Anaerotruncus; species Anaerotruncus massiliensis (ex Togo et al. 2026). The sequence continues at coordinate 5,973 of NZ_JAPJQF010000051.1, read as the reverse complement.
CCCGCCAGCGGGACGTGCAGCCCGCACCCGCGGTACCCGAGCTCGGTCCCCTCGAGCCCCAGCTTCATCCACGCGGGGTGGGGGCTCGGCTGAATGACGGGCGCGCCCCTGGCGCACGCCTCCTCGTAGATCACCGCGAGCGCGTCGACATCCTGGGCGGCGCAGGTCACGACGGGGACCCCCGCCTTGATGATGCCCGCCTTGGCGCGCGCGATCTCCGCGACCGTCCCGCCCAGCACCGCCGTGTGATCGAGGCCGATCTGGGTGATGACGCTGATAAGCGGCCTTCTCACCACATTGGTCGCGTCGAACGTGCCTCCCAGCCCCACCTCCGCCACGACGACGTCGCAGTTTTTCCGCGCGAAATAGTCGTAGGCGACGGCGGTGACGAATTCAAACTCGTTGAGGTCGTCCACCCGCGCGGCCAGCGGGGAAACCCGTTCCACGCTCTCCGTCAGCTCCGAGCGGGAGATCATCTCCCGGTCGATCTGGATGCGCTCCCGGAAATCGAGCACAAAGGGCGAGGTGTAGAGCCCCGTCCGGTACCCGGCCGCCTCCAGCATCGACGCGATCATCGCGCAGGTCGAGCCCTTCCCGTTGGTGCCCGCCACATGCACGATCCTCAGACGCTCCTGCGGATCGCCCAGCAGCCCCATGAGAGTCTCCATGCGGCCGAGCGTCGGTTTGGCGCTGAACCGCCCGAACGAATGGATATGGCTTAACGCCTCCTGATAAGTCATCCTGTCCCTCCAAAAAAAGCAGGCCGGGCCCGCCCCGTTCCGGAGACGCCGCCTCGCGGTCGTCGTCCCCGGCGGCACGGCGCGGCCGGCCTGCTGTAAAAGGTCTCTGTTTTCCGCGGTCTTTCAGGAAAACGCGGTAAGGCTTTCCTCGATCTTCGCAAGGCGCTCTCGCACCTTCTGGAGCCGCTGGCGCTCCGCCTCGACGACGTTGGCCGGGGCCTTTTCGACGAACCCGGGGTTCATCAGCTTGCCCGAGAGGGCCGCGAGGTCCTTTTCGCAGGCGGCCTTCTCCCTGCCCAGGCGCGCGAGCTCCTTTTCGCGGTCGACGAGCTCGTCCATCGGGATGAAGATGCGCGCCGCCTCGGTGACGACCTGCACCGCGCCCTCGGGCGCGAACCGCTCCCCGATCTCCACGTCGGAGGCGAAGGCCAGCCGCTGGAAGAAGGGGATTCCCTGCCGGAAGACCTCCGCCTCGCCGGTGGCGATATAGAGGTGGGTCTTCTTGGAGGGGGGCACGTTCATTTCGCCGCGGCGCACGCGGATGGCGCGGATGGCCTGCATGACCTTTTCAAAGTCGCGCTCGTCGGCGGCGAAGTTGAGCGCCTCGTCGTAGACCGGCCAGTCGGAGACCATGACGCTCTCCCCCTCGTGGGGCAGCGCCTGCCAGATCTCCTCGGTGATGAAGGGCATGAAGGGGTGCAGCAGCTTGAGGGTGCCCCCCAGGACGTACACGAGCACCCGCTGCGCCGCGAGGGAGGCCTCCCCGCCCGCCTGCAGGCGGGATTTGCAGAGCTCGATATACCAGTCGCAGAGCACGTCCCAGATGAAGTCGTAGAGCTTCTGCACCGCGAGGCCCAGCTCGAACTTCTCGAGGTTTTCGGTGACCTCGCGCACGAGCGCGTTATATTTCGTGAGGATCCACCTGTCCTCGACGGCGAGCGTCCCGGGCAGCGAAACGTCCGTCAGCCCGTCGGAGAGGTTCATGAGCACGAACCGGCTCGCGTTCCACACCTTGTTGGCGAAGTTGCGGGAGGCGTTCACCTTCTCGTCCGAGAAGCGCATGTCGTTGCCGGGGGCGTTCCCGGTGGCGAGGGTGAAGCGCAGCGCATCCGCGCCGTATTTGTCGATGACTTCCAGCGGGTCGATGCCGTTGCCGAGGGATTTACTCATCTTGCGGCCCTGCGCGTCGCGCACAAGGCCGTGGATGAGCACCGTGTCGAAGGGCACCTCCCCCATATGCTCCAGCCCCGAGAAGATCATCCGCGCCACCCAGAAAAAGATGATGTCGTAGCCGGTGACGAGGGTGTTGGTCGGGTAGAAGTATTTGAGCTCGGGGGTCTCGTCCGGCCAGCCGAGGGTGGAAAAGGGCCACAGCGCGGAGGAGAACCAGGTGTCAAGGGTGTCGGGGTCCTGTACCAGGTGCTTTCCGCCGCACTTCGGGCAGGCGTCCGGGTCCTCCTTGGAGACGACCATTTCCCCGCAGTCGGGGCAGTACCAGGCGGGGATCCGGTGGCCCCACCAGAGCTGGCGGGAAATGCACCAGTCCTTGATGTTTTCCAGCCAGTTGAAGTAGATCTTGTCGAACCGCTCGGGCACGAATTTGGTGTCGCCCCTGCGCACCGCCTCGATGGCGGGCTTGGCGAGCGGCTCCATCCTGACGAACCACTGCTTGGAGACGCGCGGCTCGATCGCGCTGCCGCAGCGGTAGCAGCCGCCGACGTTGTGCTTGTAGGGCTCGACCGATTTGAGGTAGCCGCCCGCCTCGAGGTCCGCGACGATCGCCTTGCGGCACTCCTCGCGGGTCATGCCCTCGTATCTGCCGCCGTGTTCGTTGATGGTGGCGTCGTCGTTCATGACGTTCACGACGGGCAGGTCGTGGCGCAGCCCGACCTCGAAGTCGTTGGGGTCGTGCGCCGGGGTGATCTTCACCACGCCGGTGCCGAAGTCCATCTCAACGTATTCGTCCGCGATGATCGGGATCTCCTTGCCCACGATCGGCAGGAGCACCTTTTTGCCCACGAGGTGCTTGTAGCGCTCGTCGTCCGGGTGCACCGCGACGGCGGTATCGCCGAGCAGCGTCTCGGGGCGGGTGGTCGCGATCTCGAGCACCTCGTCCGTGCCGACGATCGGGTAGTTAATGTGCCAGAAGAAGCCGTCCTTCTCGTCGTACTCCACCTCGATGTCCGAGATGGTCGACTTGCAGTGGGGGCACCAGTTGATGATCCGCTCGCCGCGGTAGATGAGCCCCTTCTCATAGAGGTTGACGAACACCTCGCGGACCGCCCTGCTGCATCCCTCGTCGAGGGTGAAGCGCTCCCGCTCCCAGTCGCAGGAGGAGCCGAGCTTTTTGAGCTGGTCTATGATGTGGCCGCCGTACTCCTTTTTCCACGCCCACGCGCGCTTCAAAAAGCCCTCGCGTCCGAGGTCCTCCTTGGTGACGCCCTCCTGCCGCATGGCCTCGACGATCTTCGCCTCGGTGGCGATCGACGCGTGGTCGGTGCCGGGCAGCCAGAGCGTCTCGTAGCCCTGCATCCTCCGCCAGCGGATCAGGATGTCCTGGAGCGTCTCGTCGAGGGCATGTCCCATATGCAGCTTGCCGGTGATGTTCGGCGGGGGGATGACGATGGTGTAGGGCTTCTTCTCGGGATTGGGCTCGGCATGGAAATACCGGCCCTCCTCCCAGAAGCGGTAGGTTTTATCCTCAACCTGCTTGGGGTCGTAAACCTTTTCCAGTTGTTTCGGCATGTCTGTTCCTCCAATAGCCTCTTTCGGCAAATTACAATACTCTATATTATAATAAAGTTCCCGTCCAATTACAAGCGGGACCGCCGGAAAATCTGCCTTTTCAGCGGATTCGGCGGCAGGGACGCGGCCGCGCCAAAAGGCGGCGGGGGCTTTGCCCCCGCCGCCCGTCGGACGCTATCCCTCCGGGGCGTTTTCCACGACGCCCTCGCACACCCGCCGCAGCTCGGTCGCCGCTCCCGCCAGCGCGAGGGCGAGCGCAAGCGCCCGCTCCCGGCTCTCCAGGCCCGACGCGTCCGAAAGCTCCTCCCGCAGCAGCGCCTCGAGCTTCGGGCGCAGACGGTTTTTGAGCGCGAGCGCGTCCCCGTAGGCCCGCTCGAAGCCGCCCGGCGCCCCCTCTCCTGCCACCAGCCTTTTGATGTCGGAGAGCGCGAGCTGCTGCTTGAGGGTGAGGATGCAGAGCAGCTGCATCACCTGCTCGCGGGAATATTTTTTGCCCTTGACGGGCATAATAAGATGCTCCTTGGAATAGTTGTTGACCATCGTCTTGGTCAGCAGCTTATCCTCCGCCGACCGCTTGTTGCCCGCGAGGCCCTCGTCCACCAGCGTCAGGATCTGGTCCATATAGAGGTCGATGCGCGGCACGTCGGCGGCGGAGAGATCGGCGTCCGCAAAGGCGGCGGACAGGATTTCATCAAAGGTTTTCATCGTCTTCCCTCCCGGCAGGAATTCCCTGTCCCCAATTCTACATGATTTTGTGAACTTTTTCAAGATACAGTTGCTTTTTCTTCGATATGTGATATTATAATAATATTATATAGTTTTTAAAACTACATTATATTGTTGTGAGGTGCCACTATGCCGCGGATTTTCCTGAAAGCGCGCGACCCCATCAGCAGCTACACCCATTTTATCGGGGCGTGGCTGTCCGTGATCGGCCTGGTCGTGATGGGGGTGCATCTCGCGGTGACGCCGGGGGTCACGGCGGTCACCGCCGTCTCCTGCATTCTCTTCTGCCTGTCGCTCATCGCGCTCTACTGCGCGAGCAGCATCTACCATTTCACCAACGCCGCGGCCAAAATCCAGACCGCGCTGCGCAAGCTCGACCACGCGATGATCTACGTGCTCATCGCCGGGACCTACACGCCGCTGCTGCTCACCCTGCTCCCCCGCCCGAACAACCTCGTCTTCACCGCCGCCATGTGGGCGGTCGCCGCCGCGGGCATCCTGATGAAGATGTTCTGGCTGGGCGCACCCCGCTGGCTGAGCACCACCCTCTACATCCTGATGGGCTGGGCGATCGCCGTCGACCTGCCCGCGGTGGGCGCGCTGCCCCTGCCGGGGATCGTGCTGCTCGTGGCGGGCGGGCTCGCCTATACCGTGGGCGGCGTCATCTACATGGTCAAGCGCCCCAACCTCTCCGAACGGTTCGGGTTCCATGAGATTTTCCACCTCTTCGTCATTGCCGGCAGCGTCTGTCACTACCTGATGGTCCTGCTGTACATCGTCTGAACCCCGTCGTTTTCTGAACACAAACCTTTCGCCGCGTATTTTGCGGCGGGAGGCTTGCTTTCCCTGCGGCGGGATGGTATCATTTCCCCATGGGAGCGAAAGGGGGCGGCGGCATGAAACAGCGGTCGGGCACGGGCCTCATCTGGGCCGCCGCGGGGCTTCTCGCGGCCGCGCTCATCTGCTATAACGTCGCCACCGCGCCGCCCCGGGTCCCCGCCAGCATCACCTTTTCCCCCGCGCCCGTTTTAAACCCCTACCCCGAGCTGGAGGGGGTGGTCGTCCACATCAACCGGGCCACCGAGGAGGAGCTGACGCAGCTCCCCGGCATCGGGCCGGAAAAGGCCGGGGCGATCCGCGCCTACGTCCGTGACTACGGTACGCTCGACTCCCCCGAACAGCTTCTGGAGATCAGCGGCATCGGCGAGAAGACGCTCGAGCAGATTTCCCCCTACCTGGCGTTCGACTGAGCCGAAGTTCACCCTGATAAAAAACGGGCGCGGCAGACGCCGCGTCCGTTTCGTTTAGTTCCGGTTCGGGTTCTCCGGCGCGGGCGGCTCGGGAGCGCCCTCCGCCTGGGATACCGCCTGGTTGATGAACGCGCTGGTGATTTCCGCGTTCGGATCGACCTGTGCGAAATGGTCGTGCCGGGTCCGGGACCGTTTCCGTTCGGGATGGATCAGCCGGTTTTTTTCGAGCATGGCGCTCACCTCCTGCCGATAGTTTTTGCAGGGCGGCCGGGATTATGCGGGAGCGCTTTTTTGAAAAAAGCGGTTGACATTCCGGGACAGGCAATGTATAATAATTTACGTCGCTTGTTGGACGTTCAGTCGCCAAAGGCAAATGTGGGAGCTTAGCTCAGCTGGGAGAGCATCTGCCTTACAAGCAGAGGGTCACAGGTTCGAGCCCTGTAGTTCCCACCAGTTGTGGCCCGGTAGTTCAGTTGGTTAGAACGCTAGCCTGTCACGCTAGAGGTCGTGGG
>NZ_JAPJQF010000050.1:0-18787 GCF_030825285.1 Anaerotruncus massiliensis (ex Togo et al. 2026) | reverse complement strand
GTGTACACCGTCAAGGCGTTCCGCGGCGAAAACCTGCTGACCACGATGTCCCTGGACGCGCCTGAACCGCTTGCGATCACGGGGACGCTGGCGGAAGCTTACTGGAACCCCAACGCATCCAGCACCACTGTGGATGGGGTGGAAGTTCCCGGCGGTAACGATACGACCGGAGACGGCTCCAAGGATAAGCCTGTCCAGACGCTCACAAAAGCGATCGAGCTTATACAGGACAACGGTATCATCCACAATATGGCACAGTGGACAATTGGAACGGGTGAGGCGTCGTCCTTCTCGTTCGATGGGAAAAATGCAACGATCAAGCGTTTCGGGCATACGAACCCAATCTTTGGCATCGGACCGGATAAGGTAGTCCAATTTACCAACCTGAAACTCGACGGTGCCGGCGAAATGATTCGCGTTACCAGCAACGGCCAGCTCATCTTTGGCGCCGGCGTGGAGATGCTCAACGATGCCGCCATCCGTTTCGAAACAGGTTCCACCAAGCTGCTCCAGCTCAGTGGGAAACCAAACGACGGTGCGCTCTATCGCCTCAGCGTTTCCGACGAGCACGTGAGCGGCACGAATCCCTTTGATGTGGTTCAGGTGACCGCTTCCTCCCTCACAGCCGCGGATGCGGCAACCTACTTTGAAATCTCGATCGATAACAATACCGGATGGGGCCTGCGCGCGCGGGGCACCACAAAATACATCGAAGCATATAAGCTGGCGGACTATGCGGATAAAGCCGTCTACCTCTCGGCGGACGGCTCAGACAGCAACGACGGAGACCTTTCTTCCCGTCCGGTAAAGACCTTCGCAAGGGCAAGCCAGCTGATCAGGGACACCCAGCTCAAGGAAATCCGTATCACCGGAACCAAGCCGATCCCGGTTACTACAGCTGCAACCTGGTCCTTCCCGACGTCCTCCGGTTATCCGGAAGGCGTGGTCGTAACGCGCGATTCCCTGACCGGAGACATGATCAGCGTATCGAGTACCGGAAGCCTGACACTTCAGGACATCATTCTGGACGGCGCGTCTGTGAGCAATAACATCGTTCTTGTTGAAGGCGGTTCCGTGACCATCCATGGAGGCACCACGTTCCGCAAGTGGGGCTCTTCATCCTGCTATGCTGTCAAAGCGAGCGGGGCCGGTTCCACATTGTCGATGGACGGCGGCGAAATTGCCGGCGGCATGTATACGGATGGCCTATATGTCAGCGGCGAGGGCACCACGTTTACCATGTCCGGGAACGCGTCGATAAGCGGATGCAGATGGGGGGTATACATCACTACCAACGCAGCGTTTGTGATGGAAGGAGGGTCCATCGCCACAGCATCCTCCTCAACCAGTGCAAACGGCGTTTATGTCAGTGGGGGACCGTATTCCAACGCGACTTTTACGGCAATTGGCGGTACGATTACTTCCGCGTCAGGGAATGCGGTGAACGTAGCGGGAACGGGATTTCAATTTGACCCGACAAAAGCCGTGATCAACGGGAAAATTTATCTGGGCGATAACGGCGCGGTTGTAAACCTTCTGGCAAAACCGGCCGCCGGGAAGGTGTACAACCTTCAGCCGGGCAGCAATTACAGCGGAGTACCATACTTTGGCTCTGGAAGTGTTGTCGTCGTACCGGCGGGAGACCTCTCCAGCGCGGCAGACTGCGCGTCGAATTTTGTGGACGCGGAAGGAAAATATTCGATCGGTCCGTCGGGCAACAACCTGATTCTGGTAGGCTCGGGCGTCTACGTGGATGGCTCGTCCGGCGACGACAGCCGGAACGGCCTGACCCCCGCCACAGCGGTAAAGACGTTGGGCGCGGCGGCGCAGAAGGTAACCGGCCTTGGCAGCGATGACGACAAGATCGTCTACGTCTGCAGCACGGTGAAGGTCCTCACCGATGAAGGGACGGTCGACTTCGGCGGCGCGACGCTCCAGAGGCTGATGATGAATGACTTGGAGATCGGTCCCCTGGTGGAAGGGCAGTCGGGGGGCATTACGCTCCAAAACGTAACGTTCGACGGCCTGTACGGCTCTGCAAAGAATACCGGAAGCCAGACGGGGCTGCTCGCAATGTCCGGCGGATCGGTGACCTTGGGGACCGGGGTCACGCTGCAAAACCACGACACGAAAACCGGCCCTGTCGTGGTGGTATCGGGCGGAAGCCTGACCATGGCAAACGGCAGCAAACTGACAAACAACATCCTTAACAGGGATTCCCTTTCTACGGGTGGATGCGTTCTCTGGGTGCAGGACGGGACCTTTAACCTGCAATCGGGCGCGTCGATTTCCGCCAACAAAGAGCCCTCTGGAACCGCCACAGGCCAGCAAACGGTCCGTGTTTCCGGCGGCGTCTGCAATCTCTCCGGCGGCAGCATTTTCGGCAATACAGCCCGATTCTTCGGCGCGATCCGCCAGAGCGGCGGCACCATCAACATGACGGGCGGCAGCATCTACAGCAACACCGCATCGACGGGAGAAGATAATGGGCGGGATACCGGCGGCGTCAGTGTGGAAGGAACCGGGGTCTTTAACATGTCTGGCGGCAGCATCTACAGCAACAAGGCCAAGAGTGTCGGCGGCGTGTACGTCTACGGCGACGCGACAACCGCCGGGACCTTTGCCATGAGCGGTTCGGCCAGCATTGGAACCAACACGGCGACCGCCGGCACGGCCGGATTGCTGGTCAGCGGTACCCTGAAGATGGCAGGAAGTCCGTCTGTTTCGTCGGGTGTTTCGCTACAGAATACGGAGCGGCCGATCGTCCTTACAGGCGCTCTGACCGGTGCCAATAAATATACCCTTGCCCTCCCCGACACATTTGTCGGCAAGACGGTGGTGCAGGGCCTGGCGGGAACGGCCGACGCGGCAAGTTACCTGTCGCGCTTCCCGCTCAGCACCGCCAGCAAGCAAAGCCTGACGCTGCGCGGGGAATCTCCCAATATTGTCGCCGGGGGGCTGAACATCTATCTGGCGGGAGACGGCGACGACACCGCGGACGGCGAAAGCGTAGACACGGCGGTCAAGTCCCTGAGCCGTGCCTTGACGCTGCTGAAGTCCAAGCAGTCCGGCGCAAAAATTCTTTTCTGCCGGGCGCCGGTGGAGATCAGCTCGGGATCGCAGTCCTGGTCGACGACCGCTGTAACGAATAACGACGGCGCGACATGGACGCCGGTCCTGCAGCGTGCGCAGGGCTATACGCAGCCCTTCTTCAAGGTGACCGGCGGCACCCTTACTTTGGGAAATATTACACTCGACGGAAATGCCAGCGCGTTCACCAGCTCGACGGATTCCATTGTTTACATAAAGAGCGGGACCATGAACCTCAACAGCGGCGCCGTCGTCACCAACAACAATGGGTGCGGCGTGGGGGTCCCCAAGCAATATGAAGATGGGACAGGGACCCTCAATATCTCCGGGGGCACCATCTCCAACAACAAAGAATTTGGTGTTGTGGTTTACGGCGATTCCGCCAAATGTGTCATGACAAGCGGGACCCTCGATGGAAATGCCGGAGGGGTACAGGTCAGGAGCGGAACCTTCACGATGAGCGGCGGCGTCATCCAGAATTCAAAGGGTACGGGTTATTCTGATGCGGCGGTTTCCCTTAGTTATAAATCAACGTTCAATATGAGCGGTTCGGCCAAAATCACAAACAATTCCGCTTATTCGTCGACGAACGGCAGCGTGATCGTTTCCAGCGGGACCTTCAACATGAGCGGCGGCCAGATTTCGGCCAATAAGAGCGGACGCGGTGTTTCCGTCAGCGGCGGGACTTTTCAGATGAGCGGTGACGCGAAGGTCGGCGGGGACAGCTTTACGGATGCGAACCCCGCCGGCGGGGTTTACGCAAGCGGCGGCACCGTCGAAATCACCGGCGGCCAGATTTCTTATAACTACGGTCCCGGCATCCAAGCATACAACACAACGACATCCTCCGAGGACACCAGCGCGTTAAAAATCACGCTGGGAGACGGCACGAAGATTTACGGGAACCGGGCTGTCCAGGGGGCAGGCGTCTATCTTCAGACGTCCGCCTCCACGGGGATCGACTCTTTTAAGGTAAGCGGCGCCGCTGAAATCTATAACAACAACGCAACCGGAAGCGCCAGCAGCAATGGCGGCGGCGGCATTTACCTGGGCAAAAATGCGAAATTCGATATGACCGGCGGCAAGATTTACGGCAACGAGACCGCGGCTTCGGGCGGAGGCATCTGCGTGGGCGACGCAACGGCGTCCCTCACCATCTCCGGCGGCACCATTTCGAATAACCACGCGAATGGAACCACGGCGACTTCGGGCGGCGGCGGCGTTTCCCTTGTAAAGGGTGCGGGAATCACGCTCAACGGCGGAACAATTTCCGGAAACGACGCGGCGCGCAGCGGCGGCGGCATCTACGCGGCCGCGGGGAGTTCCGGCGCCATCGGCAATATCCAGCTGAACGGCGGAACCATCTCGGGCAATACCGCGAAGGGCACCACGACCGCCTATGGCGGCGGCGGAATCTGCCTGAACGACTACACAAAGGCAGAGTTCAATGGCACGCGGATTACCGGAAACACTGCCCAATATGGCGGCGGCGTTTATCTGACCGGAAGCAATGCGGAGTTCGTCGCGGTGCGCGGCGCTGTTACGGACAATACCGTCAGTTCCGGCGGAAACGGCGCGGGGGTCTACGTCGCAAGCCCGGGCTTCGAGCTGCAGGGCGGCGGAGCCGATATTTCGGGCGACATCTATCTGTCGGGAACCTCTTATCCGCTTCAGGTTTCACGCCTGATCTCCCAGACGTCCCGGCAGTATGAGGTCAGTCTGGCCGATTCGTTCAAGTCCGGGGGCGTCGTGGTCAAGCCGGACGGTTCGGAACTTTCAAGCGTAACGGCATATCTGAAGAATTTCTACACATCCAAATCCGGTTCCATCCTCGGCGAGGATGGAAAGAACATCGTCCTGCAGAGCATTGTCTTCCTCGATGGAACCAAGACGGCGTCCGGGGACGGCAGCACGCCCGACAAGGCGTTCAATAACTTTGCGGCCGCTTCGGCTGCCCTGACTTCCGGCAGCACGGCGATCTACATCTCCGGCCCCGTGACCGTCAGTGGCACGGAGAGCTGGACCCTGCCTACCGGCAAGTCCCTGCGCCGGTACTCCGGGTTCTCGGTCGCGGGCAAGGACGAATTCGATCCCTACTACGGGGATATGATCGTCGTGCCCACCGGCGCAACGCTGAATCTCGGTACGATCACGATCGAAGGCCGCCACAGTCAGGACATCGACTTTACGGCGACGGGCTCGATCATCCGGTTGAACGGCGGCACGGTGAATATGAATGCCGGCACGACGCTGCAAAACAACAGCACCTCCGGAAACGGCGGCGCGGTGCGCATCGACAGCGGCGCCTTCAACCTGAACGCGGGCACCATAGCCAATACGGCCGCGAAGCAGGGCGGCGCGGTTTACCAAAACGGGACCTTCAACGTGAAATCCGCGGCGACCGTCTCGGGAGAGGTCTATCTCGGCACGGGCAAGACCGTCGGCGTCGCCGGCAGCGCGGGGACCGCGCTCAGCCTCGACATGGACGACGCGGCGGCGGCGCGCGCGGTCGTGACCTACACCACCGCGCCCACCAGCTTGAATCTCAATACCGAGCTGGCGAAATACACCCTTTCGGACGACGTCGCGCCGCTCTATAAGCTCGCCCGCAGAAGTACGGATACCAAGGTCTTCGAACTCCAGGAGAAGGGCGGCATCTACGTCGACGGAACCCGCAGCGCCGCGAGCGGCGACGGTACGGAACCCTCCAAGGCGGTCAAGACGCTGGGCGAGGCATACCAGAAGCTGGCGGGCACGGGCGGCGGAACCATCTACGTGGTGAACCCGGTTACGGTCAGCAGCACGATCACGCTGGGCCGGAGCTACACCGAGAGCAGCACGACCTATAACGCGGGCGGCCCGGTGACGATCAAACGGTACTCCAAACCGGCTGCCTTCACGACGGGAAGCAATACGGGTACCCTCATCAATGTCACGGGCGGTACGCTGACGCTCGCCGAGGGCCTCACGGTCGACGGTCACAGCGCCGCGGTCACGCAGGGCAAGGAGACCGTCCAGGCCCCGGCCGTGACGGCGGTGGCCCCGCTGATCTCGATCAGCGGCGGAACCGTGTCCGTCCAGAGCGGCGCGGTGCTCAAGGATAACAACAACGCCTCCGGAAACGGCGGCGCGGTGGCGACGAGCGGCACGGGAATTCTGACGATGACCGGCGGCACGATCGCGAACATGAAGGCGCCGCAGGGCGCGGCGATCCACCACAGCGGCTCGGCGCTCAATCTCAGCGGCGGCCCGTCGATCGCGGGAGAGGTCTACCTGAACGGCACGGGCAAGGTCATCAGCGTGCCGGGCAATACGATTGGGAACACCGCGCTGACGATCGGCATCGACAGCGCGAGCGCCAAGGAAAACCGTGCCGTGGTGGCCTACTCCTCAACGCCGACGGCGGCGGTGGAAACGCCGAAATACACCCTCAGCGAGGCGGTGTCGGCGGCCTTCTACCTGAACGCGAGCGGCAGTAACCTGGTGCTCGCGGCCAAGGGCGCGGTCTATCTCGACGGTGTCAACGGCCTTGATACGCGGACGGGCGTAAGCCCGGCGCAGGCGGTCAAGACGCTGGGCAAGGCCTATGAGAAGATGAAATCCAATAACGCGAACACCCTCTATATCGTCAATACCGTGACGGTCGACTCGTCTGTCGAGCTCAGCGGCAGGTACTGCTATGTCGGCGGCGCGACCTATGACGCGGGAGCTCCGGTGACCATCCGGCGCTACTCCAAGCCCACCAATCCGCCGACAGGTTTTGAGGCGCTGAAAAATGGCGTGTCACTCTTCTCGATCGTGGACGGCGGCACCCTGACGCTCGAAAACATCACGATCGACGGCCACCGCTACGCGATCACTTCGGGCAAAACTTCCGTGATCGCACCCGGGATTAAGGCACATGAACTCATCAACATTTCAGCGGGCGGGACCCTCATGATGAATGAGGGCGCGGTACTCCAAAATAACAGCACCGACGGCGCAGGCGGAGGAGTATACAACTACGGCGCCGGAACAGTGGTGATGAACGCCGGAAGCCTCGTAACCAAGTGTACGGCGGATCTCAACGGCGGCGGCGTCTTTGTCAACGGCGGTACCTGCACCATTACAAACGCGGAGGTTTCAAACTGTGAGGCGGGGCTGAACGGCACATATAACGGCGGCGGAGTCTATGTCAGTGGAACGCTTGCGATGACCGGCTCGACGCTGTCCGAAAACACCGCGCCGAACGGTGCGGGCCTGTATCTGTCCTCGGGCAAGCACGAGATCAGCAATACCGTTTTCTCCAACAACACAGCCTCGGGAAACGGCGGCGGCGTGTATATGCAAAACTTTTCCCAAACGACCACGCTGAACCGCTGCACCTATGAGAACAACACAGCGACGCTCGGCGGGGGGATCTACGCGCTTATCGGCTTCGAAATGAACGGCGGGTCCTTCTCGGGCAACAGCGGAGGCGGCGGTGGCGGAATCTGTATGACCTCCACGTCGACCCGCTCCCTGACGTTGAACGGCTCGTCCGACCTGAGCTTCGGGGAGGGCCAGGAGATTTTCCTGGGCGGCAAAACACAGATCAATGTCACGGCGAACCTGCCCTCCGGCGCGAGCATCCCCGTGGCCCTGGATGGGGGAGACTGCTATCTCGGCCGCCCGATTGTCGTCTTTGATTCAAGCGTGACGAACGACGCGACCGACCAGCTCGGCAAATTCTCGTTGGCGCACGCCGAGTACCACACATTCGCGTTCGTCATTCGGGCCTCGGACAAAAAGGTCATTGAGCTCGGCTATCCGCGCTCGATCACAGCCCAGCCCGAAGACGCCTTCGTGAAGCTGGGAACCCCGGCGTCCTTCACAATCACGACGGCGGGCGACACCCCGACGGGCTACCGCATCTTCAATAAGACGAAGAACGCCTATGTGGCCGGTGCGATCCTGGCGTTACCCGCCGCCGGCGACCCCAATACCGTGACGGTTTCCTTCACGCCGACGCTTGCCGACGGCGCGGGCGAATACCAGGTCGAGGCGGTGTATGGGACCGGCGACTCCGCGGAAACCCTGCGAAGCGACCCGGCGGTGCTCTCCCTCTGGGAGCTCGCCTACAGCGCCGGAAACGACGCGCTGACCACTTCGATCGAGTTGGCGTCGATGGTTCCCAACGACGCGGCGACCTTCACGGTGCGCAGTGGTTATAACAAGGCCATGAAGCTGGGGGTGGGAAGCTACCAGTATACCCCGGACGATGGATTTACTATCGACTGGGGAACCACCAATTATGTCAATCCCCAGATATATCGGACCACCTGGGGCAGCGAAGACGCCATGAAGAACATTGCGTTCATGCGGCATGACGGTACCCAATACATGAGCGTCAGTCCGGGCGATACACAAATGTCGGTCGACGTGGCGGCCAATGAGGCACATCCTTTCAAAATAGAGGTATATAACGCCAATGCGATCGCGGAGCGGCACACCGGCACACTGGGCATGAACCTGTCGCTGCTGGACGGCGGCACGGAGACGAAAAAAGCCGAAAGCTCCGCCGAGGTCAAATTCCTGATGCAGCCCGCGGCGATCAACGCGACCCTGCCGCTCACCGTCCAGTCCTACGGCTACGGCGCGGACGGCTCGGTGGCGGTCCCGACGAACTACGGCATCCAGAACGGCTCCAACTTCCCGATCAAGGTGACGGGGCTCTCGGCGGAGGCCGCTTCGGACTTCCGGCTCATGGACCCCTCCTCCTTCGTGGACGGTGCGGACAGGACCTACCTCGTCAACAAGAACCAGATGTCCCACGGGCAGGCGACCCTGCGGCTGGCGGACCAGCAGATCACGACCGCTTCCGCGGGCGGAAGCTGGATGGCGGGCGCGGACTTCACCGGCTGGGCGATCGCGGGCGCGGCGTCCGAGGGGGCGTGGGTCTCCTACCCGATCGCGATCGAGAGCTACATCGCCAAGGGCGAGGACAGCACGACCGGGAAGCAGCTCGCCCAGGTGACCTATACGGTGGGCATCTCGCCCGAGAGCGTGAGCTGAGGAGGTGATGTGAAATGAACGAGACCGAAAGCGCCCCGCGGAAAAAGCGGGGACGCGCATGGCTTGCCGCGGGAATCGCGGTTGTTCTGGTCACGGCAGCGGCTGCGGGATTTTTCTGGTGGCGCAGCAGCCACCGGCAGGACAGCTTCTTTGACGTGAGCGCGCTGACCGGCGCGCTGCCGGGAAAGAGCGAGGAGGAGGTCATCGCCGAGCTCAACCGGGTGGTGGACGAAGGCATGTTCAACATCGCGATCAATTCCTACATCACCTTCCCGGACGCAAAAGGCGAGGGCGTCGCGAACATCGAGAACGTCCCGGGAAACCGCTACAACATGACGGTGTCAATCGTTTTGGACGACACCGGGGAAACCGTTTACCAATCCAAGGGCATCAAGCCGGGCCAATACATACAGAAAATCAGGCTCGACGAGGAGCTGCCCGAGGGTTTCTATTACGCAACCGCGGTATTTACCGCCTACGCTCAGGATGAGGCGCACACCCGCGTCGGCCAGGCGGCCGCAAAGATCCAACTGGAAGTGGGAGGCTGAGGCGGCCGCGTATCGGCAGAAGGGGGAATGCGAGCGAAACGGTCATTCATCAAACGTCATTATAAAACCCATATCATATCAACATCAGGAGGTCAAAAATCATGAAAAAAATGTTAGCAGTTCTTCTCGCGGTATCCATCGTTCTGACCCTGAGCATCACCGCTTTCGCTGCCGGCGAAACCAGCGTGGCGGACCCCACGCAGATTAGCCCGGATGCGGACGGTAAGTACAGCGCGGACACCTCGTTCAACCTCACGGTCGATAAAGACGCGACCAACCCCGATCTGAACTCCCAGATCAACGTCTCGATTCCGCTCTCCGTCGCCATGTACGGCTACGGCGCCGACGGTTCCGCCGCAGAGCCGACCGAGTACCGCATCGAGAATAAGGGCAAGATCGCCGTCAAGGTGACGAACATCACATCCGCGGGCCAGAACGGCTGGACGCTGAAGGCCCCGACCTCGATCGGCAGCCCGACCCTGACCGCCGGCAAGCTGAACATTGCGGACTACAAGCCCGGCGACAACAACCTGACCGCGAAACAGTTAGTCCTCTATATCAACGGCGTGAGCGTCCACGAGGAGATCACCGCCCCGGCCGCCGCCGACTGGACTGTCAACGCCCCGGCGGAAGGCGTTACCGACCCGGTCAAGAAGATGCTCCCGCTCGAGTGCTTCGTCGCGAAGGGCGATTCCACTGCCAACGCGCTGGCCGTCAAGGTCACCTACACGATCGCCGCCGCGTAATCGGATTCATATCCTGTTTGCACTTAACCTGAGACATTTCTCCGGGAACCCCGCGCGGAAGCCTTCCGCGCGGGGCCCGGGGCCCCTTTTACAAGAATACCCACCGAAGCCCGCGGGGTTTCCCCGCGCCCCAAATTTAGAATACACGCGCCCGCAGGGGCGGTTGCGATAGAAAAAACAGAGGATAGGCGGTCGAAGGTATGGAAGAGCAAAAGACGCCCGAGAGGGCCGAAGCCCGGACGGACGGCGGCAAAAAGCTGCTGCTGGCGGCCTGCGTGCTGCTGGCGGCGGCGCTGGTCGTCCTGCTGGTCATCCTGCTGCGGACCCCGAAGGCGGGGCCGTCCGGCATGGTGCGGGATACGGCCGCGCTGGCCGGGCAACTGGAAAACAAGACGGAGGAAGAGATCATCGCCGAGCTCAACCGGGTGGTGGACGAGGGGATGTTCAACATTTCGATCAACACCACGCCCACCTTTACGAACGGGAAGGCGGAAGGACCGCTCCAGATCGAAAACGTGCCGGGCAACCAGTACCTCATGCAGGTGCAGATCACGCTGGACGACACGGGCGAGCTGATTTACCAGACGGGGCTCATCGAGCCCAACCACCACATCCAGTCGGCTAAGCTCGACGTGGAGCTGGAAAAGGGCGAATATCTCGCGACCGCGGTCTTCAACGCCTACGCCCTCGAAACGGAGGAGTACGTCGGTTCGGCGGGCGCCAAAATGACCATCACGGTTTTAAACTGACAGGGGAGGGACCAGAATGAAACGAATGATCAGGCTGCTTGCGGGGTGTCTCCTGAGCCTCTGCCTGCTGCTTCCCGGCGTGACGGCGCTGGCCGCGCCGGACGATACGGGAGAGGTGATCGATCCGTCCCTTCCGGCGGCCGCCGGCCGGGCGGGCACTCCGGAGGAGGAGACCGGCAGCCCCTCGGGCACCGAGGTGGGGGACCCGGGCGATTTCACGCTCGGCGAGGACGGCAGGCTCCAGGCCTCGACCGCCTTTTTCCTCACGATTGAAAAGGCGCCCTCGGGCGGCGGGAGTTCGGGCGGCGGTTCGGGCGATTCCGGCGGCATCCTGCGCCCGCTCATCCCGCTCGACGTGAAGATCATCGAGGAGATCCCCATCCCGGTCTCGCCGATCCCCGACACGGGCGACGGCTCCCTGCCGCCCGCGCTGCTCTTTGCGCTGCTCGCGTCGTCGGGCGCGGCCGCCGCGCTCTGCGCGCGGCGGAAACAGGATCCGTAACCATGCGTTTCCCTGCCGGTTCCGCTTTCTCCGGAAAGCGGGGCCGGTTTTTTCTGCGCATGGACGGCGTGCGGAATGGGATGGGCAAGGAGCGCGGATTTTTCGATAATGCAAATAAAACGGTGAAAAACGGTTGAAACGGGCGTGAAAAAGTGCTATTCTCGTATTAGGGGATTTTTGCAGAAAAAATCGCCGAATTGAGCAAAAAAGGAGGAAAAATCAGTGGATAACTGCGGCCGAAGTACCAAAATAGACAGCGACGTTCCGTTGCGGGCCGGGAAAACCGCGTTTCCGCCTGATTTTTCCCGCAGATAGCATCCCGCAGGAATATCGCCGTACGGGGGCGCCGGGTTTGGCCGGGGTCCCCGTGCGGTTTTGTCTGTTTGGGGCTTCCTCGCTGTAACGAAAGCAGACAGGAGGATGAACCAATGGAAATGGAATACGATTTCGACCTGCTCATGGGGTACCTTGAAAACCGCGATTACCGCAGCCTGCGCGCCGCGCTCGCCGAGGAAAACGAGGTGGACATCGCCGACTTCATCGAGCGGCTTCCGCAGGAAAAGGCGACCCTCGCCTTCCGCACGCTGCCCAAGGAGCTGGCGGCGGAGGTCTTTTCCAACCTGCCGCCCGAGACCCAGCAGGTGATCGTCGGGTCGATCACCGACAAGGAGCTCTCCGCCATCGTGGAGGACCTCTTCGTGGACGACGCGGTCGACATGCTCGAGGAGCTGCCCGCCAGCGTTGTGAAGCGGGTACTCAAAAGCGCGGCGCCCGAGACCCGCAGCCTCATCAACCAGTTCCTCAACTATCCCGAGAACTCGGTCGGCAGCATCATGACGGCGGAGTTCATCGACCTGCGCAAGTCGATGACCGTGCAGGACGCGATCAAGCGCATCCGGCGCACCGGCGAGGACAGCGAGCTGATCTACACCTGCTACGTGATCGACGACCGGCGTCTGCTCGAAGGGGTCGTGACCGTCAAGGACCTGCTGCTCGCCCAGGACGACGAGACGATCGGCGCGCTGATGGAGCCCGACGTGATCACCGCCGAGACGACCGAGGACCGGGAGGAGGCCGTCCAGCGGATGATGAAGTACGACTTCATCTCAATGCCGGTGGTCGACCGGGAAAACCGCCTGGTCGGCATCGTCACCGTCGACGACGTGATGGACGTCATGGAGGAGGAGGCCACCGAGGACTTCGAGAAGATGGCCGCCATCGTCCCCTCCGAGCGCCCCTACCTGCGCACCGGCGTCTTTACCCTCGCGAAAAACCGCATCGTCTGGCTGCTCGTGCTCATGATTTCGGGCATGATCACCGGCGGCATCCTCGGGCGTTATGAGGCCGCCTTCGCCGCCATGCCGCTGCTCGTCACCTTTATCCCCATGCTCACCGACACGGGGGGCAACGCGGGCAGTCAGTCGAGCACGCTGGTCATCCGCGGTATGGCCGTCGGTGACATCGGGCCCGCCGACTTCTTCCAGGTGCTGTGGAAGGAGCTGCGGGTCAGCCTCGTCGTCGGCGCGGCGCTCTCCGCCGTCAACTTCGCGCGGCTGCTGATCACCCATCCCGGAAGCCCCGCCCTTGCGCTGACCGTCGCGCTCGCCCTTTTTGCCACCGTCGTCATGGCCAAGACGATCGGCGGCGTGCTCCCGATGGCCGCGCGGATGCTCAAAGCCGACCCCGCCATCATGGCCGCTCCCCTCATCACCACGATCGTGGACGCGTTCGCGCTCGTCATCTATTTTTCGGTGGCGCAGGCGCTGCTCGGCCTCTGACGGACCACGCGCGCCCCGGGACCGCCTTGGCGGTCCCGGGGCTTTTTCGCGGGCGTCTGCGGGAAAAGGGGTTGACATTTGAACTGTAAATGATATTATTACAGTTGGAGAATGGAATTTTCCGGATGTCCGCGCGTGCGTCCCCTTGACAACCGGGGCGGCGCGGCATATGATAGAAAAGTAAACAGTATCAGTTATCGTTTTCGATTCCGCGGACGCGCATAAACCGGCGGGCCCCGCGGCATGCTTGTGACAGACGGAAAGGAGACGGGTATGGCAATTCTCACGGGATATCTCGGCACCTACGATTCGCCGCGCAGCCGCGGCGTTTTCCGCTTCTCCTTCGACGGGGAGACGGGCGCGCTCACCGCGCCCGAGCTCCTCCTTGAGGCGCCCGACGCCAAATACCTCGCGCTGCGGGACGGCCTGCTCGCCGCTCCGGTGCGGCGGGGCAGCCGCGCGGGGCTCTGCCTCGCCGACCTGCGCGCCTCCGGCGGGCCCTGCGTCGTCGAATACCTCTGCGAGATGACGCCCGGCTGTTATACCGCCTTTGACGGGGACCGGGTCTACGGCGCGAACTTCCACGAGGGGACGGTGACCGTCTACCGGCTGGAGGCGGACGCGCCGCTCTTTGAAAAGCGGATCGAGATCGCCCCGGGGGCCGGCTGCCACCAGGTGCTGGCGCGGGGGCGGTTTCTGCTTGTGCCCTGCATGAACCTCGACGAGATCCGCCTCTTCGACCGGGAGAGCCTGGCCCCCGCGGGGAGCGTCCCCTTCCCGAAGGGGAGCGGGCCGCGCCACGGGGTGTTCGACCGGGCGGGGGAGCGGCTTTTCGTGGCGGCGCAGGGGGACAACACGCTCTACAGCTTCGGGGCGGGGCCGAAGGGGTTCGTCCCGGCCGGGGCCGAGCCGCTGCTGCCGCCCGGCGCGCGGGAGGGGAGCGAGGCGGCGGCCGTGCGGCTCTCGAACGACGAGCGGTTCCTCTACGTCTCGGTGCGGGGGGAAAACGTGATCGCCGTGCTCGAAGCCCGGGGGACGCGCACGCGGGTGATCCAGCGCGCGCCCTGCGGAGGCGACCACCCGCGCGACATCCTGCTCTCCCCCGACGGGCGGTTCCTTCTCGCGGCGAACCGGAACGCGGGCGGGCTTGTGTGCTTCACGGTCGACCGGGAGACGGGGCTCATCGGAAAGGAATGCGCGCGCGTGGATGCGTGCGAAGGGGTGGCGGTTGTGCTCGACGCCCCGAATGAAGACGCTCAGGCCGCCCCGGGGGGCGGCGGGAAAGGATGGATGACGGATGCAGGCGCTTTTTGACATCGGAATGGTGGGGCTTTCGGTGATGGGCCGGAGCCTCGCGCTCAACATGGCGGACCACGGCTTCCGGGTGGCGGGCTACAACCGCAGCCGCGAGGTGACCGAACAGGTGATGCGGGAACACCCGCATGAGAACCTCTCCCCCTTCTACAGCCTCCAGGAGCTCGTGGCGGCCCTCAGACGGCCCCGCAGGGTCATGCTGATGATCCAGGCCGGTTCGCCGGTCGACGCGGTTATCGGGCAGCTGGAGCCGCTGCTCGAGGAGGGGGACATCCTCCTCGACGGGGGCAACTCCTTCTTCGAGGACACCCGGCGGCGGCAGGCCGCGCTCGAAAAGAAGGGGATCGTCTACTTCGGCGTGGGCGTCTCGGGCGGCGAGGAGGGCGCGCGGCACGGCCCCTCGATCATGCCGGGCGGCGACGAGCAGGCATACCCGCTCGTGCGCCCGGTGCTGGAGGCGGTGGCCGCGCGCGCGGCGGGAGAGCCCTGCTGCGCCTACATCGGCCCGGATGGCGCGGGGCACTACGTCAAGATGGTGCACAACGGCATCGAATACGCCGACATGCAGCTCATCGCGGAGAGCTACCTGCTGCTCAGGCATGTGGGGGGCTTTTCCAACCGGGAGCTGGCGGACGTCTTCGCACGCTGGAACGAGGGGGAGCTGCGCAGCTTCCTGGTCGGCATCACGGCGGGCGTCTTCCGCGAACGGGACGACCTGGCGGAGGGGGAGCTCATCGACCGGATCGTCGACAGCGCCGCCCAGAAGGGCACCGGCCGCTGGGCGAGCATCGAGGCGCTCAGGCAGGGGGTGGACCTCTCGATGATCACCGCCGCCTGCAACGCCCGCATCCTCTCCAACCGGCTGGAGGAGCGCGCCGCGGCCGCGAAGCTGCTGCCCGGTCCGGAGCCGGCGCGGGCGGGGGACCGGGAAGCCTTTGCCGAGCAGGTGCGCGAGGGGCTCTACGCCGCGAAGATCGCCGCCTACGCGCAGGGCTTCGCGCTGCTGCGCGACGCGTCCGGGCGGTACGGCTGGGACCTGAGGCTCGGGGAGATCGCGTCGATCTTCCGCGCCGGGTGCATCATCCAGGCCGCCTTCCTCGACGACATCACCGCCGCTTACCGGCGGGACCCGGGGCTCGAAAACCTCATGCTGGACGAATTCTTCCGCGCGCGGGTCGCCGATAACCAGCGGAGCCTGCGCGCCGCCGCGGGGGCGGGGATTGCCTCCGGGCTGCCGCTGCCCGCGATGACCGCCGCCGTCTCCTATCTTGACGCCTTCCGGGGCGCGCATGTCGGCGCGAACCTCATCCAGGCACAGCGCGACTGGTTCGGCGCGCACACCTTCCTGCGCACCGACCGGGAGGGCAGCTTCCACCACGAATGGGGGAAGGGACTATGAAGGCGTTCACCATCTTCGGCGGCACCGGCGACCTCACCTTCCGCAAGCTGCTGCCCGCCCTCTACAACGCCGGCGAGTCCGGTGGGCCGGGCGCGGATTACCGCATCCTCATCATCGGGCGGCGGGACTACACCGACGAGGGCTACCGCGAGCTCGCGCGGGAATGGGTCCGCAAATACGCCCGCCTGCCCTATTCCGAGGAGGCGTTCGGCCGGTTCGCCGGACGCATCGGCTACTACCGGATGGACTTTTCCGACCCGGCGGCCTACGCCGGGCTGGAGGAATACTATGAGGCGGAGGGAGTCGACGGGCATATCTTCTACCTCGCGGTCGCGCCCCGCTTCTTCGGCGTGATCGCCGACGGGCTCGCCGCGGTGCGCGGGGCGCGCCGGGGCAAGGTCATCCTCGAAAAGCCGTTCGGCGAAAGCCTCGCGGCCGCCGGGGAGCTCAACCGCAGGCTGGAGGCCTTCTTCGACCCCGAAAACATCTACCGCATCGACCACTACCTCGGCAAGGAGATGGTCCGCAACATCCAGACCATCCGCTTTACCAACCCCATCTTCACCAACCTCTGGGACGCGCGGTTCATCGAATCGGTACAGATTTCCGCCCTCGAGGAGGAGGGGGTCGGCACGCGCGGCGGTTATTACGACACGAGCGGCGCGCTCAAGGACATGGTGCAGAACCACCTGTTCCAGATCCTGTCGATCGTCGCCATGGAGCGGCCCGCGCAGTTCTCCGGCCCCGATATGCACGCCGAGCAGCTCAAGGTTCTGCGCGCTCTGCGTCTGCCCGAGGCGGGCGGGGTGCGCGACGCCCTGCTGCTCGGGCAGTACGCGGGCTACCGCGCGGAAAAGGCGGTCGCGCCCGATTCCTCCACCGAGACATACGCCGCGCTGCGCCTCTTCATCGACAACGACCGCTGGCGTGGCGCGCCCTTTTACATCCGCACCGGCAAAAAGCTCGGCCGGCGGGAGATGCAGGTCGCAGTCGTCTTCCGCCGTCCCTCCCCCGACGTGGCTCACGACGTGCTCCTCATCAAGATCCAGCCCACCGAGGGGGTTTACCTGCAGTTCAACATCAAGCGCCCCGGCGATACCGACGAGGTCGCGCAGGCGAAGATGGATTTCTGTCAGAGCTGCTCGCTCGAAAACCGCATCAACACCCCCGAGGCGTACGAGCGGCTGCTCGGCGCCTGCATCCGCGGCGAGCGGTCGTGGTTCTCCCAGTGGGACCAGATCGAAACGAGCTGGCGGTTCGTCGAACGCCTGCGGGAGCTCGGCCGCGCCGAGGGCCTGCCGGTCCTGAACTACGAGCCCGGCTCGATGGGCCCGCCCGAGGCGGACGCACTGCTCGCGCGGTTCGGGCACGGCTGGTTCCATTGAGCGGAAAGCCCGGTCTTGCAAATCGCGGGGGAGTCCTATATAATAGGCAGTACAATCGTTGAATGATAGTGAAACCAAAGAGAACGGGTATCCGACGGAGACATTATGGTAACGAGCGTCATGCTTGCCGACAGAAATCCATGCCCGGCCCCGCGTCCTGGTACAATTGAAAAGGATATTGTTGTCAAAGCGGCTCCAAACCAAAATCCGGTTTGGAGCCGCTTTGGGTTTTACTGCCCTGATTCTGTCAGATTTAACAGGATTTGCACCCGCTCCCGCCGCCCGGACGGGCGTATGGGGCGGGAAAGAAGCGGGCGGCGGGTGTTTTATCGGCCTTCCCGGTGATACTATCTTATGACACGTTTTCAGGGAGATGTCGCCGGCGTATCCGCGCCGGAGGAGGGAAGGATTTTTGGAGACACGTATATTCGGATACGCGCGGGTGTCGACCCGGGACCAGAACGAAGACCGCCAGCTCATCGCGCTGGCGGAGGCCCGGGTGCGCCCGGAATTCCTCTTTGTGGATAAACAGAGCGGCAAGGACTTCAACCGTCCCGCCTACCGCAAGCTCTACCGGAAGCTCAAAAAAGGGGATATGCTCATCGTTAAAAGCATCGACCGGCTGGGCCGCAACTACCAGGAGATCATGGAGGAGTGGCGCAACATCACCAAAAAGAAGGGCGCCGACATTCGCGTGCTCGACATGCCGCTGCTCGACACCAGCCAGAGCCGCGACCTGCTCGGCACCTTCATCAGCGACCTGGTGCTCCAGCTCCTCTCCTTCGTCGCCCAGAACGAGCGGGAGAACATCCGCCGCCGCCAGGCCGAGGGGATCGCCGCCGCCAAGGCGCGCGGGGTCGAGTTCGGCCGCCCCCATAAGTCGCTTCCCAACCACTTCGACGAGCTGCTCTGCCAGTGGCAGCGCAAGGAGCTGACCGCCGCCGAGATTGCCAAGCTGTGCGGCGTCAGCCGCTCGACCATCTACCGCCGCCGCAAGCAGACGGGGGAGAGCTGATTTGCCGCGCTGCGCCCGGCGGGGCTTTTTGCGCGCCCCTCCGGGGCGCTTTGGATTTGCCTCGCTGTGCCCGGCGGGGCTAAGACGGGAATTGCCGCTTTCCAAGCGGCAAGAATGACGAGCGCGTTCCGCCGCGCACCACGGGTTCCTTTTCGGACGGACGAAAAGGAACCAAAAGTCCGCCTAAGGGGGCTCCGCCGCCCCCTTAGGTATCCCCTGGAGTACCTT
>NZ_JAPJQF010000049.1:0-20259 GCF_030825285.1 Anaerotruncus massiliensis (ex Togo et al. 2026) | reverse complement strand
CTAAAGCGCCCCAGAGGGGCGCGTAAAAGGCCCTCCGACCGCTGGGCGGAAAATCGAAAACCGCCGCGCGGCAAAACGCGCTCGTGATTCTTGCCGCCGAAGGCGGCTCCGCTTAGGGTTCCGGCCCGCAGGGCCGGGTCGCATGGCGACTCCCTACGGGGAATCCAAAGGGGGCCTGTGGCCCTCTTTGAATGCGCGTCGCCGCTCTGCGGCGCTCGCCGCAGGCGAGGAGCGCATCTAAAGCCCCGCCGGGTGCAGCGCGGCAAATCGAAAACCGAAGCGCGGCAAATCCAAAACCGCCAGCGGGCGGTAACCCGGAAATCTCTGCCGCATGCAGAGTGAAAACCCCTCAAACTGTCCGTTATATTGGACACTCACCCTATTATAATAAGGATGGAAGGAGGGAAAAAGATGCTGGGAACAATCGTCTGGCTGGCGGGAAGCTACGGGTTTTACCGCTATATGATGGGACAGTGCCGGAAGGCCGCCCGGGAGGGTTACCGCACCGAAAAGCGCTACCTCCAGGCCGTCCGGGAGGACTGAACGAAACACGGGAACAGGACCGCGCACAACACGGAAAGGAGTGTCGGCAATGGCGGATTATCAGATCAGGTGGGTGCAGGGGCACGTGGAAGTGTACGACCGGCTTGGAAGGTTCCAATTCTCGGCCGACACCGAACAGGAGGCGCTTCGGGACCTCGAGGATGGCTGGGCCGCGTGAGCGCCCCGGCGTTTCCCACCGCTCAGGCGCAATGACAAAGCCCGCTGGCTTCGCGGATGCGAAACCGGCGGGCCGTTTTGATGGCGTTTACTGCTCCTGCGGAGGAGTTTCCGGGGCGCCGTTCAGCAGCCGGCGGCACTTCCAGGCGAAGAGCGCGCAGCAGGTGAGTGCGGCGGTGATGTCGGCGATCGGCTCGGCGATGATGACGCCGGTCGTCTGCGGGGTAATGAAATGCGGCAGGATCAGCACGAGCGGAATCAGCAGAATCAGCTTGCGCAGCATGGCGATGAAGATGGAGACCTTCGCCTGGCCGAGCGCGATGAACACCTGCTGGAAGGACATCTGGAAGCCGAAGACCACCATGCCGAGGAAGAAGATGCGCATCAGCCGGGAGGTGAGGGCGATGACGGCGGGGTCGCCGGTAAAGATGCGGATGGGCAGCTGCGGGAAAAAGACCATAATGATCCACAGCAGCATCCCGAAGGTCACGCAGAAGGCGGTCATGTACTTGATCGCCTGCTTGACGCGCCCGTGGTTCCCCGCGCCGTAGTTAAAGCTGATGATCGGCTGGGAGCCCTGCGCGAGGCCCATGATGGGCATCATAAAGAACTGCATGACGCTGCTCATGATGACCATCGCGCCGACGTAGGCGTCGCCGCCGTAATTCTGGAGCGAGGAATTGAAGGTGACCTGCACAAGGCTTTCGGTGCTCTGCATGATGAAGGGGGAAAGCCCGAGCGCCAGCACCGGTCCCGCGACCTTGGGGCTCACGCGGAAGTTGCGCGCCCGCAAACGCAGGTTGGAGCGCTTGGAGGAGATGAACAGGAGCACCCACACCGCGGAGACCGTCTGGGAGAGGATGGTGGCGAGCGCCGCGCCCCGCACGCCCATATCCAGCGCGAAGATGAAGATGGGGTCGAGGACGATGTTGAGCGCCGCGCCGATGCAGACGGTGAGCATGGCGGTCTTGGCAAAGCCCTGCGCCGAGACGAACTGGTTCATCCCCAGCGCGATCTGCACGCTGATCGTGCCGATCAGGTAGATCTCCAGGTAGCTGTCCGCGTAGGGCAGCGTGTCGGGGCTCGCGCCGAAGAGGTTCAGGAGCGGCGTCTTGAAGATCATCAGCACCACGGTCAGCAGGACCGCGACGCCCACGAGCATGGTAAAGCAGTTGCCCATCAGCTCCTCCGCCTTGTCGCGCCTGCCCTCGCCCATCTTGATCGAGGCGAGCGGCGCGCCGCCGTACCCGACCAGCGCCGCGAACGCCGAAATGACCATGATGATCGGGAACGCCAGCCCCACGCCGGTCAGCGCGACCGTGCCGTTCCCGGGCATCCGCCCGATGTACATCCGGTCGACCACGTTGTAAAGCGCGTTGATCACCTGCGCCGCGATTGCCGGCGCGGAAAGCGATAAGATCAGTTTCGGAATGTTTTCATTGGCAAATCGGTAGTCCATATCCTGCTTCATGGCGGACTCCCACTCCCCCTCTGTCGTTCATATTTAAAAGACCATCATAACGCAAGAATATGAACAAACTGTGTCCTCACTGTGGCCGGGATTGTGAACAAAAGATGACCGGATGCGACGTTGTACCGGCCGGGGACGCGTGTTATAATAAATGCAAAGGGGGCGCTGCCGATGAAATCCTACCGCAAGGAGCTGCATTTCCGCCTGCCCGCCCGGCGCGGGCTCGTCAACATCACGCCGCAGGTTGAGGAGGCGCTGCGGGAGAGCGGGATCAAAGAGGGCCTGCTGCTCGCAAACGCGATGAACATCACGGCGAGCGTCTTCATCAACGACGATGAAAGCGGGCTGCACCACGACTATGAGGTGTGGCTGGAAAAGCTCGCGCCCGAAAAGCCCTACGCCCAGTACCGCCACAACGGCTGCGAGGACAACGCCGACGCGCACCTCAAGCGGACGGTCATGGGCCGGGAAACGGTCGTGGCCGTGACGGACGGCAGGCTCGATTTCGGGACGTGGGAACAGATCTTCTATTTTGAATTCGACGGCAAACGCGACAAGCGGGTGCTGATCAAGATCATCGGGGAGTGAGGATATGACCGACCTGGAGGCCGTCGAGCGGCGGATTTCCCGCCGCAGCTATCTGGAGACGCCGCTGGAGCCCTTTACCTCGGGCGCGCTGCTCACGCTGGTGGGGGAATACAACCGGCGCGCCGGGCTGCGCGTCGAGCTTGTCCGGGAGGGCGCGGAGGCGTTCCGGGGCTTTCGCCGCAGCTACGGCATGTTCTCGGGCGTGAACAGCTATTTCGCGATGGCGGGCAGGCGTGCGGACCTCTGCCTGCGGGAGAAGGTGGGCTACTGGGGGGAGAAGCTCGTCCTGGAGGCCACCAGGCTCGGGCTCGGCACCTGCTGGGTGGGCGGCACCTTCGACCGGGCGGCCTGCCCCTGCCGCCTGCTCCCCGACGAGGAGCTCGTCTGCGTGATTACGGTCGGGCATGTGTCCGCGGAGCTTGGCGGGAAGGAGCGGTTCATCTACCGGATGGTCCACCGCTCGACCAAGCCGCTGGAGGCGCTCTACGACGCGGGCGGGGAGACGCCGCCCGACTGGTTCGCGGCGGGGATGCGCGCCGTCCGGCGCGCGCCCTCCGCCCTCAACCGGCAGCCGGTCCGCTTTGTCTGGCGGGACGGCGCGGTCAGCGCGTCGGTCCCCGACTACGCCTCCCAGGCGGTCGACCTCGGCATCGCGAAGCTGCATTTCGAGATCGGCGCGGGCGGCGGAAGCTGGAAGCCGGGCAGCGGCGGCGCGTACCTGCGCGGAGGGGAGGCGGGGGCGAATGCTCTGTGAATACACGCTCCAGACGGGGCGGCAGGGCTTTTACAACGTGACCGCGCGGGTGTGCGAGGCGGTCGAGGCCTGCGGCGTCACCGACGGGGCCTGCCTCGTCTACTGCCCGCACACGACCGCGGGGATCACCGTCAACGAGAACAGCGATCCCGACGTCGTGTCCGACATGCTGCTCGGGCTTGAGCGGGCCTACCCCGACCGGCCGGAGTTTCGCCACGCGGAGGGCAACTCCGCCGCCCATCTCAGGGCGAGCGCGGTGGGCCCGGGGGTGCTGCTCCCGGTCGAAAACGGGCGGCCGGTGCTCGGCGTGTGGCAGGCGGTCTACTTCTGCGAGTTCGACGGCCCGCGCACCCGGCGGTTCTACGTGAAACTGCTCTGAAAAAAGAACACGGCCCGCCGCGGATGCAGCTGCATCCGCGGCGGGCCTTTCGTTTGCGTTTGATCAGGCGTGGGTTTTGAGGCGCGCGTATTTCTCCCGGGTGGCGATGCCGCCGCGGATGTGGCGCTCCGACTTGTTGCGGTCGAGCACCTCCTTGACCTGCGCGTATACCAGCGGGTTGATCTTTTTGAGCCGGTCGGTTACGTCCTTATGTACCGTCGATTTCGATATATGAAATTCCTTGGCGGTAGCCCGTACGGTGGTATTGTTGTCAATGATATAGTGGGCGAACGTGATCGCGCGCTCCTCCGGCAAACCTTTCAAAGCGAAACCTCCCCTGCGTTCTGTCTACTAATCTATATGCGGCTGTATTTTGTAAAAGAACGCGGGCGCGCGGCGAAAAAGCCGCGTTTTTCCGGGGCAGGCTGCATGAAAATTTGCTTTTCGATCAATAATTCCTTCGGCATGGCGTAAAATAATCCACAGGCGCCGCGCTGACGCGCGCGGCCGGCGGGGAAATTGTGCACGTCACCTAAAAGGGGCCGGATATGTTTAGGTATCCTGCTATTTTTCATCAAATGCTCTTGCACTTTTTTTCCAGAGAGGATATATTGAAAGCGTCAACTGGAAACGTTTCCGGTAGCGTTACCGGAAACGTTTCAGCCAACATTTGCAGCCTATGGTTTGATCCGTACACACAACCGATAACAGGAGGAAACCAGAATGAAAAAATTATTGGCACTGATCCTTGCGATTGCGATGCTCGCCACGCTGGCGGCCTGCGGCTCCACCGGCGGCACCGGCACGCCGAGCACCCCCGCGGCCGACCCCAGCGGCACGACCTCGGGCGACCAGGCCACCCAGCCTGCCGCGGGCGGCGAGCTCTACTACCTCAACTTCAAGCCCGAGATCGCCCCGGTCTATGACGAGATCGCCGCGGCCTACGAGGCGGAGACGGGCGTCAAGCTGCACGTCGTGACCGCCGCGTCGGGCACCTACGAGCAGACCCTCAAATCCGAGATCGCCAAGGCGGACGCCCCCGTCCTCTTCCAGATCAACGGCCCCAAGGGCTACGCCAACTGGAAGGACTACTGCGCCGACCTCTCGGGCACCGAGCTCTACCAGCACCTGACCGACAAGGGCCTGGCCATCACCGACGGCGACAAGGTCGTCGGCATCCCCTACGTGGTCGAGGGCTACGGCATCATCTACAACAACGCGATCATGGAGAAGTATTTCGCCCTCGACGGCGCGAAGGCCAAGTCGATGGATGAGATCCGCAGCTTCCAGAAGCTCAAGGAGGTCGTCGAGGACATGACCGCCAAGAAGGACCAGCTCGGCATCAAGGGCGTCTTCGCCTCCACCTCCCTCAAGCCCGGCGAGGACTGGCGCTGGCAGACCCACCTGGCCAACCTGCCGGTCCACTATGAGTTCGAGGCCAACAACGTCGACCTCTCGACCGACGCCACCAAGGAGATCACCTTCCAGTACAGCGACAACTACAAGAACATCTTCGACCTCTATCTGAACAACTCGACCGTCGATCCCAAGCTGCTCGGCAGCAAGCAGGTCGCCGACTCGATGGCGGAATTCGCGCTCGGACAGTGCGCGATGGTCCAGAACGGCAACTGGGCGTGGAGCCAGATCGCCGAGGTCGAGGGCAACACCGTCAAGGAGGAGGACATCAAGTTTATGCCGATCTACATCGGCGTGGACGGCGAGGAGTCCCAGGGAATCTGCGTCGGCACCGAAAACTTCTTTGCGATCAACAGCCAGGCTCCCGCCGAAAAGCAGAAGTTGGCCGCCGACTTCATCTACTGGCTCTATTCCTCCGACACGGGCAAGGATTTCGTCACCAACAAGCTCGGCTTCATCGCCCCGTTCGACACCTTTGCCGAGGATGAGCGCCCGACCGACCCGCTCGCCAGGGAAGTCAGCGCCTGGATGAGCAAGGAGGGCGTCTCCTCCGTGCCGTGGAGCGCGTTCCTCGTCTTCCCGAGCCAGACCTTCAAGGACGACTTCGGCGCCGCGCTGCTCCAGTACGCGCAGGGCACCAAGACGTGGGACGACGTCAAGACGCTGGTCGTCGACGAGTGGAAGGCTGAAAGCAACCTGTAACAGCGGGCGCTGTCCCATCCGCTGATCTTCCCGCCGTCCCGCACCCCGCGGTGCGGGACGGCATTTGTTATCCGACAGGAGGGGATGTCATGTCAAAAACGCTGAGAAAGTATTTCGCCTTCTTCGCGCTGCCGACGTTCATCGCGTTCGCCATCTCGTTTCTCATCCCGTTCGTGATGGGCGTCTACCTCTCGTTTACCGAGTTTACAACGGTGACCAACACCCAGTGGGTGGGGCTTGCCAACTACGTCAAGGCGTTTACCGGCAGCAGAGACTTCCTCAACGCCCTGTGGTTCACCGTGAAATTCACCGTCGTCTCGGTGATCACCATCAACCTGCTCTCCTTCGCGCTCGCCATGCTGCTCACCCGCGCGATGAAGGGCACCAACCTCTTCCGCACCGTCTTTTTCATGCCCAACCTCATCGGCGGCATCGTGCTCGGCTATATCTGGCAGATCATCATCAACGGCTTTCTGCTCCGCTTCGGGGTGGACATCACCTTCTCGGCCAAATACGGCTTCTGGGGGCTGGTCGTGCTGATGAACTGGCAGCTTGTGGGCTATATGATGGTCATCTACATCGCGGGCATCCAGAATATTTCGGGCGAGCTCACCGAGGCGGCGGCCATCGACGGCGCGTCGGGCTGGCAGTCGCTCATCCACGTCACGATCCCCAACGTGATGCCCTCGATCACCATCTGCACCTTCCTCACACTCACCAACTCCTTCAAGCTCTTTGACCAGAACTTCGCCCTCACCGGCGGCGCGCCGGCCAAGGAGACCCAGATGCTCGCGCTCGACATCTATAGCACCTTCTACGGGCGCGTCGGCTTCGAGGGGGTCGGCCAGGCCAAGGCGACCGTCTTCTTCATCGTCGTCGGCGTGATCGCCTTTACCCAGCTCATGCTCACCCGCCGGAAGGAGGTCGAGAACTGATGGCAGTCAAACGCAGGTTCGCAAACGCGGCCATCTTCATCCTGCTGCTCATTCTCGCGCTGCTGGTGCTCGCGCCCATCCTGGTCGTGCTGATGAACTCCTTCAAGGGGCAGTTCTTCATCTCCGACGCGCCCTTCAAGCTCCCGACCCTCACCGAGACCGCCGACGGCCCCGCCACATTTGTGGGATTCAAAAACTACCTGAGCGGCATCGAGAAGGCGGGCTTCCTCTCGGCGTTCGGCTACTCCCTCTTCATTACCGTCTTTTCGGTGGGGGCGATCATCCTCTTCACCGCGATGACCGCCTGGTACATCATCCGCTCGAAGGGGAAGTTTTCCGGCGCGCTCTATTACCTCTTCGTCTTCAGCATGATCGTCCCCTTCCAGATGGTCATGTTCCCGATGTCCAAGGTCGCCAACATGCTCCACCTCGATAACCCCGTGGGCATCATCGTCATCTACCTCGGCTTCGGCGCGGGGCTTTCGGTCTTCATGTTCAGCGGCTTCGTCAAATCGATCCCGCTCGAAATCGAGGAGGCCGCGATGATCGACGGCTGCAACCCCATCCAGACCTTCTTCCTCGTGGTCTTCCCCATTCTCCGGCCCACCGCGATCACCGTCGCGATCCTCAACGCCATGTGGATTTGGAACGACTACCTGCTGCCCTACCTCGTCATCGGCAACAAATACCGCACCATCCCCATCGCGGTCCAGTATCTGCAGGGCGGCTACGGCTCCCGCGACATGGGCGCGCTGATGGCAGTGCTCGTGCTGTCGATCATCCCGATCATCATCTTCTATCTCATCTGCCAAAAATATATCATCAAGGGCGTTGTCGCGGGCGCGGTAAAGGGGTAGAATAGAAACCAGCGAAACGACGTGTGAAGGGAGGCCGGCGACGTGACGATCAAGGACATTGCCAGGGAATCGGGGTACGCGGTGAGCACCGTCTCCCGCGCGCTCAACGACCACCCCGACGTCAGCGCCGAAACCAAGGCGCGCATCCAGGCGGTCATCGACGCGCATGGCTTTATCCCCAACAACAACGCCAAGCACCTCAAGCAGACGGCCACCAAGAGCATCGCGATCGTCGTGAAGGGCACCTCCAACATGCTCTTCGCCCCTATCGTCGAGCGGATGCAGGACCTCATCAAATCCGCGGGTTACACCGACGTGGTCTACTACCTCGACGAGGATTCGGACGAGGTGCGCCACGCGCTGCTCCTCTGCCGGGAGCAGAAGCCACTGGGTCTCCTTTTCCTCGGCGGGAACCTCTCCTATTTCCGCGAGAACTTCAGCCGCATCCGCGTCCCCAGCGTGCTCGTCACCAACCCGGGCGGGGCGCTCGGCTTTCCGAACCTGTCGAGCGTGTCGACCGACGACGCGGCCGCGGCGGGCCGCGCGGTCGATTACCTGATCGACCGCGGGCACACGAAGATCGGCGTGATCGGCGGAGACGTCGGGCGCTCCTATACGAGCCAGCTCCGCCTCGAGGGGTGCCTGCGCAGCTTCGCGGCGCGCGGGGTCTCCTTCGAGCCGGAAAAGCAGTACGAGAAGGCGCGCTTCGCCTACGCGAGCGCCTACCGCGCGATGGGCCGGCTGCTCGACCGGGCGCCCGGGCTCACCGCCGTCTTCGCGATGAGCGACGTGATGGCCGTGGGCGCCGTCCGCGCCCTCCGCGACCGGGGGCTCGAGGTCCCGCGCGACCTTTCGGTCGTCGGGTTCGACGGCGTGGAGCTAGCGGAATACTACAATCCCAAGCTCGCCACCGTCAAGCAGTCGCAGGAGCGGCTGGCGGTGCGCGGCGTGGAGATCCTCATCAACAGCATCGAGAACGGCGGCGACGCCGTCCACGAGACCGCCCCCTTCGAGCTCATCGAGGGGGAGAGCGTCCGGACGCTCTGACCGGGCGAAAGCAATCCACCAAACGGAGGCGGAACGATTGAACATCCGAAAACAAAAGCCCATGCGCCGCGGCGCGGGCGTCCTGCTGCCGGTGACGAGCCTGCCCTCCCCATACGGGATCGGCACCTTCGGCCGCGCGGCCTACGCGTTCGTCGACTTTCTGCGCGACGCCGGCCAGCGCTACTGGCAGGTGCTGCCGCTCGGGCCGACCAGCTATGGCGACAGCCCCTACCAGAGCTTTTCCGCCTTCGCGGGCAACCCCTATTTCATCGACCTCGACCTGCTCGAGCGGGAGGGGCTGCTGACCGGGGCGGAGATCTCCGCCTGCGGCTGGGGGGACGACCCCGCCGCGGTCGACTACGCCAGGATCTACAGGCACCGCTTCACCGTGCTGCACGCCGCCTTCCGGCGCAGCCGCCACGCGGATACCCCCGCCTACCGGGCGTTCTGCGCGGAAAACGCCGTCTGGCTGGAGGACTACAGCCTCTATATGGCGGTCAAGATGCACTTCGGCGGGCACGAGTGGCTCCGGTGGCCGGAGGACATCCGCATGCGGGAGCCGGAGGCCCTCGCGCGCTGCGCGCGGGAGCTCGCGGAGGAAATCGACTTCTGGAAGTTCTGCCAGTTCAAGTTCTTCGAGCAGTGGCGGGCGCTCAAATCCTACGCCAACGGGCTCGGCGTCGAGATCATCGGAGACATTCCCATCTATGTCGCGCTCGACAGCGCCGACGTGTGGGCGCATCCCGAGCAGTTCCAGCTCGACGGGCAGCGCCGCCCCAGCAGGGTGGCGGGAGTGCCGCCCGACATGTTTTCCTCCGACGGCCAGCTGTGGGGCAACCCGCTCTACGACTGGGAGCGGATGGCGCGGGAGGACTACGCCTGGTGGAAGCTGCGGATGAAGTTCTCCTCCGAGCTCTACGACGTCGTGCGCATCGACCACTTCGTGGGCATCGCCCACTACTATTCGATCCCCGCCGGGGACGACACCGCCAAAAACGGCGTGTGGGTCGACGGACCGGGCGAGGGGCTTATCGCGGCAATCTCCAGCGTCATGGGGGGCAAGCGGGTCATCGCCGAGGACCTGGGCATCGTCATCCCCGAGGTCGGCCGCATGCTCAAACGGAGCGGCTACCCCGGCATGAAGCTCATGCAGTTCGGGTTCGATTCCGGCCCGGACAACGAATACCTCCCCTGCCATTACGACAAAAACGTCGTCGTCTACGGTGGCACCCACGACAACGAGACGCTGGCGGGCTTTTTTGCCCACCAGCCGTGCAGGGTGCTGCGGTTCGCGCGCGCCTACCTGGGCGTGCGCACCAGCCGGGAGATCCCGTGGGCGCTCATCCGCGCGGGCTACGCGAGCAGCGCGGACACCGCCGTCTTCCAGATGCAGGACCTGCTCGGGCTCGGCAACGAGGCCCGCATGAACACCCCCTCGACGATCGGGGAAAACTGGCGCTGGCGGCTCGCCGAGGGACAGCTCACGTCCGGGACCGCGCGCAAACTCCGGGAGCTCGCCGAGCTCTACGGGCGATAACAGGAGGAACCGTATGGACCGTTTTGAAGAAAAGATCGGCGAGCTTCTGCGGCTCGACTTCGGCGTGACGCCGGACGGGGCGGACGCGAAGCAGCTTTACACGGCGGTGTCGCAGGCCGCGATGGATTCCCTGCGCGACGGCTGGAAAAAGCCCGCGGGCAAAAAGCGCGCCTGCTATTTTTCGGCCGAGTTTCTGATGGGGCGGCTGGTGAACAGCAACCTCATGAACCTCGGCCTGCTCGAGGAAGCGGACCGCTGCCTGAAGGCGCACGGCAGGAGCGTGGCCGACTTCGAGCAGATCGAGGACGACGCGCTCGGCAACGGCGGACTGGGCAGGCTCGCGGCCTGTTTCCTCGATTCCGCCGCGACCCACGGCATCCCGCTCGACGGCTACGGCATCCGCTACCGCTACGGGCTCTTCCGCCAGTATTTCGAGGACGGCTTCCAGCGGGAGCGCGCCGACGACTGGCTGCGCTTCGGCGATCCGTGGAGCGTGCGCCGGGAGGAGGACGCGGTCGAGGTGCGCTTCGCCGACCAGACGGTGCGCGCCGTGCCCTACGACATGCCGGTGATCGGCTACGGCGGAAAGACGATCAACACCCTGCGCCTCTGGCAGTCGGAACCCCTCTCCGCCTTCGATTTCGACCTCTTCAACCGCCAGGAGTACGACCGCGCGGTCGCCGAAAAGAACCGCGCCGAGGAGATCTCCTACGTCCTCTACCCCAACGACGACACCGACGCGGGTAAGTGCCTGCGCTTGAAGCAGCAGTATTTCTTCTCCTCCGCGTCGCTCCAGAGCATCCTGCGGGAGTATCTCGGGCGGCACGGGGAGGATTTCTCCGCCTTCGCGGACGAATACGCCGTCCAGCTCAACGACACCCACCCCACCGTGTCGATCCCCGAGCTGCTCCGCCTGCTGATGGAGGAGCACGGCCTCTGCTACGACGAGGCGTTCTCCATCGCGCAGCGGGTCTTCGCCTACACCAACCACACGATCATGGCCGAGGCGCTCGAAAAATGGGACGTGGGGCTCTTCCTCTCGGTCATCCCCGAGGTCTACCCCTATGTCGTCATGCTGCAAAACGGCCTCAAGCAGGCCCTCCACAACAAGGGGATCAACGGCGCGGACCAGATCCCCTACTACCTCGTCGACGACGGCCGGATCCACATGGCCCGCATGGCGATCTTCGCCGCCCATTCGACCAACGGCGTTGCGCGCATCCACACCGAGATTCTGAAGGAGACGGCGCTTCGGGAGTGGTACGCCGTCTGGCCCGAGCGGTTCAACAACAAGACGAACGGCATCACCCAGCGCCGCTGGCTCGCGCTCTGCAATCCCGAGCTGTCCGGATTCATCACCGAGCGGATCGGGGACGGCTGGATCACCGAGCTCGACGAGCTCAAAAAGCTCGCGCCCTATGCGGACGACGAGCGCGCCCGCGAGCGGTTCCTCGCGATCAAGCGGGAGAAAAAATGCCAGCTCGCCGCATATGTGAAGGCGCGCGAGGGGGTGGAGCTGAACCCGGATTTCCTCTTCGACATCCAGGTCAAGCGGCTGCACGAGTATAAGCGCCAGCTCCTCAACGCGTTCTCCATCCTGGACATCTACTTCGCCCTCAAGGACGGGCGGCTCACCGATTTCTATCCGACCGTCTTCCTCTTCGGCGCGAAGGCCGCGCCCGGCTACTACCGCGCCAAGGGGATCATCAAGTATCTGAACGAGATCGCGAAGCGGGTGAACGGCGACCCGGACATGAAGGGCCGCATGCAGGTGGTCTTTGTGCAGAACTACGATGTCTCCTACGCCGAAAAGCTCATCCCCGCCGCCGACGTCTCCGAGCAGATCTCCACCGCCGGCACCGAGGCGAGCGGCACCAGCAACATGAAGTTCATGCTGAACGGCGCCGTCACCCTCGGCACCCTCGACGGCGCGAACATCGAGATCGTCGAGCAGGCGGGCGCGGAAAACAACTTCATCTTCGGCGCGACCGTCGATGAGATCGCTTCCGCCGCGTCCACCTACGACCCGAAGGCGCTCTGCCGCGACAACCCCCGCGTCAGGCGGGTGGTGGACACCCTCGTGGACGGTACCTTCTCGGACGGCGGCACCGGCATGTTCCGCGAGCTCTACGACTCGCTCATGACCGGCGCGAGCTGGCACCGCCCCGACCAGTATTACCTGCTGCTCGACTTCGAGAGCTACTGCGACGCCAAGCTGCGCGTCAACCGCGCCTACCGCGACCGCGCTTCCTTCGCCCGCAAATGCCTCCTCAACACCGCCAACGCCGGCAAATTCTCCTCCGACCGCACCATCCGCGAATACGCGCGGGAGATTTGGGGCGTTTGAGTTCGGGGAGACGGAAAAGAAAAGGCCGCCCGCAAGGGCGGCTTTCTTTTTTGCCGCTTTTGAAAAAGCGGCGCAAAACGTTTGACGCAGGCAAAACGCCGCCCATCGGCGAAGGCGCCTCCCGTGAGGCGGGGCCACGGGACGCGGCCGCGGGAAGAATCCGCGGAGGGCCTGAACCAAAAGTTCTTTGTCCGCTTTCTTTCAAGAAAGCGGGAAAAGGAAAAGCCGCCCTTGCGGGCGGCCTTTCTTTTTTTACGCCCTCTCGAGGTTCTGTGAGCGGGCGGGGCCGACGCCCACCATTTTGATGGGGCATTCGCACAGGCGCTCGAGCTCGGCGATGTAGCGCTTGCAGGAGGCGGGCAGCTCGTCGAAGGAGCGGCAGCCGGAGAGGTCGCCGTCGAAGCCCTCGAGCTCCTCGTAGACGGGCAGGCACTCGGCGAGCTCGTCGATCGTGGGCGGGAAGTCGCGGATGACGGTGCCGTCCGCCTTCCTGTAGGCGGTGCAGACCTTGAGCGGCCCCATGCCCGAGAGGGTGTCGATCTTATTGATGGCGAGCGCGGTCAGGCCGTTGACGCGGACCGAATGGCGCATGATGACCGCGTCGAACCAGCCGCAGCGGCGGGGCCGTCCGGTGACGGTGCCGAACTCATGCCCGCGGTTGCGCAGCTCGTCGCCGGTCGCGTCGAGCAGCTCGGTGGGGAAGGGACCCGCGCCCACGCGGGTGGTGTACGCCTTGGCCGCGCCGACGACCTCGTCGATGAGGGTGGGGCCGACGCCGCTGCCGACGCAGACGCCCCCCGAGACGGGGTGGGAGCTGGTGACAAAGGGGTAGGTGCCGAAATCGATGTCGAGCAGGGTGCCCTGCGCGCCCTCGAAGAGCACCTCCTTGTTTTCCCGGACCGCGTTGTAGGCGAGCACCGACACGTCCGCGACATACTGCCGCAGGCGGTCGCCGTAAGCGGTATACTCCTCGATGACCGCGTCGAGGTCGAGCGGTTCGGCGCGGTAGAAGTCGGTGAGCAGGCGGTTTTTGATTTCGCCCGCGAGCCGCGCCTTTTCCGCGAACACCTCCGGGTGCACGAGGTCGTAGATGCGGATTCCCGAACGCTCCGCCTTGTCCATATAGCAGGGGCCGATGCCCTTGTTGGTGGTGCCGATCATCGCGCTGCCGCGCATTTTTTCGCTCAGTCCGTCGAGCAGCAGGTGCCAGGGCATGATGACGTGGGCGCGCGGGTCGATGCGCAGGTTTTTGCAGGAGACGCCGCGCGCCTCCAGCCCGTCGATCTCCCCGAGGATGCCCTTGGGGTTGATGACCACGCCGCTGCCCAGCAGGCAGAGGGTATCCGGATAGAGGATGCCCGAGGGGATGAGCTGCAATTTATAGACCTCGCCGCCGTTCTCCACCGTGTGCCCGGCGTTGTTGCCCCCCTGCGAGCGCACCACGACA
The DNA here is from genome assembly GCF_030825285.1 of Anaerotruncus massiliensis (ex Togo et al. 2026). NCBI lineage: Bacteria > Bacillati > Bacillota > Clostridia > Eubacteriales > Oscillospiraceae > Anaerotruncus > Anaerotruncus massiliensis (ex Togo et al. 2026). The sequence continues at coordinate 6,059 of NZ_JAPJQF010000049.1, read as the reverse complement.
TCGGCGCGCGAGGCGAGAATATCGATGATTTTTCCCTTGCCCTCGTCGCCCCACTGGACGCCGACAACCACTCTAGCTGGCATCGAAAAGCCCCCATCCTAATATTTTCCAGAAAAAGGATTCTGTTAGACCACTGGTTAGTATAGCAAATTTCGCGCGGAAATGCAATTGCCGCATAAAATTTTGTTTGGTGCAAAAGCTAACTGCGAGATTCTTTGTGAAATGAGGGATTTTTTCATGAAAATGACGCCCGAAGAATACGGCAGGATGGCGAAAAAGGCTTCCCCCGGCTCGCCCTTTCCCAAAAACTGCCTCCTGGCGTTTTTAATCGGCGGGCTGATCTGCACGCTGGGGCAGGTCTGCATCGAGCTCTACCAATACGCGGGGCTGGAGCAGGAGGTCGCCTCGACCGCCGCGTCGGTGACGCTGGTGTTTTTGGCGGTGCTGCTCTCCGGCTTCGGCGTATATGACAACATCGCCAAATATGCCGGCGCGGGCACCCTCGTGCCGATCACCGGCTTTGCGAACGCGGTCGCCTCGCCGGCGCTCGAATTCAAAAGCGAAGGCCTCGTGCTGGGGCTGGGCGCCAAGATGTTCATCATCGCGGGCCCGGTCATCGTCTACGGCACCGCGGCAAGCGTCGTCTACGGCCTGATCATCTACCTGTTCAGGTTATATTAGGAGGGTGTCACATGGCTAAACGCAAGGGAAAATACACGGTGGTCTTCGACGATCCGCCGGGCGTGCGGGAGTCGGCGGCCGTCGGCTCCAAGAAGGAGTCCGAGGGCCCGCTCGCGCAGGCGTTCGACGTGATCAACGAGGACAGCTATTTCGGGGAGAAGACGTGGGAAAAGGCGGAGAGCCGCATGCAGGAGACGGCGATCAACAAGGCGCTTGAAAAGGCGCAGCTCTCCTCGGCGGACATCGACTGCATCTTCGCAGGCGACCTGCTCAATCAGTGCGTCGGCTCCACCTACGGCATCCGCGCGCTGGGCATGCCCTTCATCGGACTGTTCGGCGCCTGCTCGACGATGGCCGAAAGCCTCGCCGTCTCCTCCGTCTTCCTCGAGGCGGGCGCGGTCACGCGGGCGGTCGCCTGCACCTCGTCCCACTTCTGCTCGGCGGAACGGCAGTTCCGCCTGCCGCTCGAATACGGCGGCCAGCGCACCCCCACCGCCCAGTGGACGGCGACCGCCGCCGGCGCCGCCGTCCTGGAAAAGGGCGAGGTCGGGCCGTTCGTCCGGGCCGTGACGATCGGCACGATCGAGGACCTCGGCATCACCGACGCGAACAACATGGGCGCGGCCATGGCTCCCGCCGCCGCCATGACCCTCAAGCACTTCTTTGAGGACACGGGGACCAACCCCTCCAACTACGACCTGATCATCACGGGGGACCTCGGCAAGGTGGGCACCGACCTGCTGCGCGAGCTGACGCTCAAGGACGGCTACGACCTCGAGCACCACCACACCGACTGCGGCCTGATGCTCTACGACCTCGAAAAGCAGGACGTGCACGCGGGCGCGAGCGGCTGCGGATGCAGCGCCTCGGTCATGTGCGGACACATCCTGCCGCTCATCCGCAGGGGAACCCTGAACGAGATCCTGTTCGTCGCGACGGGCGCGCTCATGAGCCCCACCGTCGTGCAGCAGGGGGAGAGCATCGCGTCGATCGCGCACCTCGTCTACCTCTCCTCCAAAAAGACGGGAGGGCGCGTGTAATGGAACTGTTTATGACCCTGCTCAAGGCGTTTCTGGTGGGCGGCGTCCTCTGCGCCATCGGCCAGATCTTCATCGATTACACCAAGCTGACCCCCGCGCGCATCCTCACCGGATATGTGGTCGCGGGCGTGGTGCTCGGCGGAATCGGACTCTATCCCAAGCTGATCGAGTTCGCGGGCGCGGGCGCCTCGGTGCCGCTGCTCGGCTTCGGAAGCCTGCTCGCCAAGGGCGTCAAAAAGGCCATCCAGGCCGACGGGCTGCTCGGCGTGCTGACCGGCGGCCTCACCTCGGCCGCCGCGGGCATCACCGCCGCGCTCTTCTTCTCGCTCATCGTCGCACTGATCTTCAAGCCCAAGGACAAGGGCTGACAAAGGCGCGCCGCAAATTTTGCGGCGCGCCTTTTTGCGGCTTTTGTCCCGGACCCGCGCGGCGCCGGAAAACGGGTTGCGCTCTTTGCCGAAGGGAGATAGAATAGAGGCGGAGGATCCACGCGGATGGATGGGAGGGACGAACATGAAACGGATCGGAATCCTGATCGCCTGCCTGCTGGCGCTCGCCTGCTGCGCGCCCGCTCCGGCTGAAACCGTCCCGGCCGCCGGGGAAGGCGTGGCGGCGGACCCGTGGGAGATTCCCGCGGACAACCCGATCGACGCGGCGATCCCGGTCCCCCGGGCGGACGGGGATAACGGACCGGAACTCCTCGCGGCGCGGCTCCGGCTGGCGGACGCGTGGCGCGGCGAGATGGTCCACGCCTACCGAACCCTGCGGGAGCTGCTGCCGGACGACCGGGCCGGGGCGCTGATGGAGGCGCAGTATGGGTTTGAAGCCTACCTGCCCGGGGCAGTGGAGGTCTACGCCGCGGCGTACGACCCGCAGCGAGAACCCGGCGAATCCGCGGCGGCCGCCGGCTACGAGGCGGAGCTCTGCCGGCGGCGTGTGGCGGAGCTGGCCGCGCAGGTCCAACAGCTGACGGGCGCGCCCTACGCGTTCCGTTACCCTGGGACGGAGGAGACCGTTTTGAACGCGCGGGGCCTGCCCGTGACCTATACGCGGGAGGACTTCGCCCTCGTCCGGGAGACCAACGACGCGTTGGACCCGGCCGGGCTGGCCCAGAGCCTCAAAAGCTATTACTGGACCGAGGGGGACCGGGGCTTTCTGGGGATCGACGAGACGGCCGGGCGGCTCGAAAATTATTTGGAGATCGTGCTGCGGGAACAGCGGGACCCGGAGAAGGGAATCCCCGGGCTGACGGACGAGGTGGTCTACCGGGCGGCGGTGTCCAACGCGCCGGACATCTACCCGTTTGCATTCGCGCCGTTTCTCGAGATGATCCCGGGCGGCTCCACCCGCTTTTCCAAGGAGCGCATCACGCAGACCGCCAAGCTCCTCTTCGGCTGGGATTGCGAGATCGATTTTGAAAACCTGGGCGACACGGGGAGATACCCCTTCCATCCCTATTTCGGCGTGGCGACGCTGGAGGGCGGCCTCGTCAAGACGGGGGCGACCCCGGTGGTGACGGCGTATGAGGCCGGGGAGGGGTTCTACGAGGCCGACGTCGTTTTCCTGCACTGGGACACGATGGGGGCGGCGGACTATGTCTATGACGATGGGGAAAAACTCGTCGAGCTGACCGAGGAGGAGGCGAGGGAGGCCTGCCGCGGGCTGCTGCCCGTATACCGGGTCCGCGTGAAGCGGGAGCCCTACGACGGCAATCTCCGCAACGAGAGGCTCTATTTCGTTTCCCTGCTCGGGAAGGACGCCTGACCGCCCGGACGCCGCGGGACAGGCGGGGCGGTGGCAATGCGGCCGCCGTTGTGGTAGAATCAGAGACAGAGGGGGGACGCCTGATGAAACGTAAATTTTTGGCGCTGCTGTGCGGGCTGCTCGCCTGCGCGGCGCTGCTTGCGGGCTGCGCGGGCCGGGAGGCGCGGGAGACGGAGCCGGCGCCCGGCGCGGGATCCGGCGAGGCGGCTTCGGAGGAGCCCGCCGAGCGCGGGGAACCCGCGGAACCGTCCGACGGGCCGGCGGAAGCGCTTTTGGCGGAGATCGGGGCGGTGCGGGACGCGCTCCGGCCGATCGCGGCGCAGGTGGAGTCGCCCAACGGCTACGCCGAGCCGACCGGCGGGCAGTACCGCGGGATGGTGGACGCGGCGGCGGCGCTCGGCGTGCCGGTGGTATACGAGGATTTCGACATGGAAAACGGGGAGCTGGCCGTCTCCTTCTGCGAGGCCGCCGAAGCCGGGCGGGACGGGACGCTCACCATCTACCGGCTCATCGGCTCCATGCTGAACGCGGAGACCTTCCGCAGCGAGGGCGGGGCCGTGACCCTCACGTCCTCCTACTGGGAATACGGCATGGGGACGGACGCCCCGATCACCTCCGAGCCCGCGCGGGCGCTCGACCAGTTCGAGCTCCAGCCGGGCGGGCACCTCGTCTACAGGCTCGAGGAATACCCCGATGCGCAGATGGGCTTCCGGGTGTTGCCGCTCGGGGAGGAGAACCGCGCGCTCGCCCGGAAATACGTCCTGCCGGTGTGCCACACCCGGTTCGGGGTGACCTCCGCCGACTGGGATGAGACCGACCTGTCGCCGATCCACTGGGAGTGGACCTTTGAGGGCCTTTTGACGGCGCGGACGGGCAGGACGATCATGGACGCCTATCCCGAGCCCTACACGCCGGGGACCGAGTACCCCTACGCGGTGCCGGCGGAGGAGGTGGACGGAACGCTGACCGCCCATTTCCCCGTGACGGCGGAGCAGCTCCACCTTCTCTCCGCTTACGACCCGCAGCGGCAGGTGTACGCGTGGCAGGGCTTCTGGGGCGGCACCGACTTCCGCGTGCCGGAGGTGGTTTCCAAAACCGACAACCCGGACGGGAGCTTTACGCTCGCGGTCGACTTTGTCGGCATGGGCTTTTATGAGACGGGGGAACGCTGCGAGCTGACCGTCCGCGACCGCGCGGACGGCGGCTGGGAGTATCTCTCCAACCGGCACCACCCGGCGCCTGAGGAGTGAGGAAGGGAACAGAAATGCAGCTACAAAACGTAAACCATCTTGGGGAAGAATTCGTTTTGCGCAGCGCGGGGGAGCTGCGCACGCTGCTGCTCGGCGCGGCCGGGGGCGGCCGGAGGCTCTACGTCAACGTCGACCGGGTACCGCCGGGCCGGTGGAGCACCAAGTACCACAGCCATTCCCGGCAGGAGGAATTCTTCCTCCTGCTGCGCGGCAGCGGAACGCTGCGGCTCGGCGGGGAGACGGTCCCGGTCGAGGCGGGAGACTTTTTTGCGAAGCCCGCGGGGATGGGGCTGGCCCACGCGTTCTACAACTCCGGGACGGAGGAGCTTGAAATTCTCGACGTCGGCACGGTGGAGGATTCGGACGTCTGCGACTACCCCGACGAGGGGGTCCGCCTTGTCAAGGCGGACGGGTCCCGCCGCTGGTTCCGTGGCGGGGAGGAGCTTGCCGACTGGTCCTCCGATCCGAACGGGCCGTGACAAAAAAAGAGCCGCCCGGCGGGATTTCCCGCCGGGCGGCTTTTCTGTGGGGTTTCTTAGAACACGGGGATGACGGTGCCGCTGTACTTCTCGGTGATGAAGGCGGCGACCTCGTCGCTCTCAAGGGCGGCGACCAGCTTTTTGATGTCGTCGCGGCTTTCGTCGCCGTTGCGCACGGCGATGATGTTCGCGAACTCCTGCGCGGCCTCGGAATCCTTGTCCTCGGTGGTCAGCACCGAGTCGGCGATGCCGGCGCCCACCGCGTAGTTGCCGTTGATGACCGCGAGGTCGACGTCGGGCAGCACGTTCGGAAGCTGGGCGGCCTCGAGCTCCTGGAACTTGAGGTTCTTGGTGTTCTCGATGATGTCGAGCGGGGTGGCCTCAAGGCCGGCGCCCTCGGTCAGCTTGATGTAGCCGAGCTTCTCGAGCAGCAGCAGCGCGCGCGCCTCGTTGGTGGGGTCGTTCGGGACGGCGACCGTCGCGCCGTCGGCCAGCGCGTCGAGGGACGCGGTCTTGCCGGGGTAGACGCCGAGCGGCTCAAAGTGGATCGCCGCGGCGGAGACGAGGTCGGTGCCGTTTTCGGCGTCGAAGTTTTCAAGGTAGGGGAAGTGCTGGAAGTAGTTCGCGTCGATGTCGCCCGCGTCGAGCGCCTTGTTGGGCATGACGTAGTCGGTGAACTCGACGATCTGCAGGTCGATGCCCTGCTCGGCGAGGGCCGGCTTCACCTGCTCGAGGATCTCGGCGTGGGGCGCCGGGGAAGCGCCGACCTTGAGGACGGCCAGTTCGGCGGCGGGCTCGGCGGCGTCCTCAGAGGGAGCGGCCTCGGCGGGGGCTTCGGACGAGGG
>NZ_JAPJQF010000048.1:0-20706 GCF_030825285.1 Anaerotruncus massiliensis (ex Togo et al. 2026) | reverse complement strand
TTTTTTTTTTTTTATGTTACTTGAATACCGCCCGGGCCGCCCCCGCCGCCGGGGCCCCCGCCCGCGGCCAGCACGACGGTGGAGACCGCGACCGCGCCCAGCGCGATGACGATGGCGGCCGACGCGACATTCTTTTTGTTCAGGAAATGTTTCATGCTTCCCACTCCTATCTCCGGCCGGGGCCGGCGCTGATTTGACAGAGTCAGCCGTTCTTTCCGGCTTTTACCGCCTCATCATATGTCGGGAATGTGTTGGACAGGGCAAAAATCTGTGAATACGGTGTGAATGATGAAAAACTTCCCGCGAAGTTCTCCGGAATTTTTCAGGCCTGCACGCTCCCGTCAAAAGAGGAAATTTTAGAGGCCTTTTTCTGGCAAAATAGGCAAAAAACCGTTTATTCTTCAGGATTCCTTGCCCCGGTGCCGGAAATCCGGTATAATAGGTCATATATAATCTTTGCCGCCAAAAAAGCGGCTTGTTCTGCGACCGGGGAGCGACCCCGAAAAACGGAATCGAGTGATCGTATGCTGAAAAAATGGATCGGCCTCCTGCTGGCCGCGGCGCTGCTCGCCGGCGGCTGGTCGCTTCCTGCCGCGGCCGCCGGGCAGGAAGACCGCGTCGTGCGGGTCGCCTATCCCGTCCAGGCCGGGCTGACCGACTTTGACGAGTTTGGGAATTACAGCGGCTATACCTATGAATACCTGGAGGAAATCGCGCAGTATACCGGCTGGGACTATGAGTTCGTGCAGGTGCCGGGCACGATGGACGACAGCCTGTCCGCCCTGATGGGGATGCTGCAGGAGGGCGAGATCGACCTGATGGGCGCGATGCTCTACACCGAGCAGATGGGAGAGATGTTCGACTACGCCAGCCACAACTACGGCGTGGTCGAAACGGTGCTCCAGGTGCCCTATGACGACGTGCAGGAGGTCGTCATCAACTCCCAGGTGCAGCAGACCATCCGGGTAGCGGTGGCGGAGGCGTCCCAGGGCGGCCGGATGCAGCGGGAGCTTGAGGACTACTGCGCGATGAACCTGATCACGCCCGTGTACGTCTACCGCGACACTATCGAGGAGCAGCTCGAGGCGGTCCGGGAGGGCAGCGCGGACGCGCTGCTCAACACGAGCCTGAATTATGTCGAAGGGTCGCGCGCCGTCGCGCGGTTTGCCCCCAAGCCGTTCTATTTCATCACCACCAAGGGGAAAAACGCGGAGATGATGGAGGAGCTCAACTCCGCCATCATGAGCATTGAGCAGACCGACCCCACCTTTTCCAACCGGCTTTATGAGAAGTACTTTACCACCACAGGCGAGGACCTCCGGCTGACCGACGCGGAGGCGGCGTACATCGACGGGGCGGGGGCCCTGCGGGTGGGGGTGCTGACCGAGCAGCCGCCGCTGCAGTACCTGGATGAACGGACGGGGGAGCTCGACGGCATCTCGGCCGACCTGCTGAGGCTGATCTCGGATAAGACGGGCCTTGCCTTCGAACTGGTACCCGTCGATTCCCCCGAGGAGCTCTACAGCCTTGCCGAGCAGGGCGGGATCGACCTCGCGGCTGGCATCCCCTACGACTACGACCTCGCGCGGGAGCGGCACCTTTCGATGACGCGGCCCTACATCTCCTCCCAATACCTGCTGATGATGAAGGAGGGGAGCAGCGAGGAGACGATCAAGGGCAAGCGGCTGGCCCTGACGACCACGAGCCCCTACCGCGGGGAGACGGTCGGGCAGGTCGTGCGCTACGCCAAGGTGGCCGACTGCATCCGCGCGGTGGAATCCGGCGAGGCGGACTACACCTATGTGGACGCCTATATGGCGCAGTATTTCATCAACCAGCCGCAGTTCCGCGACCTCAAGCTGATCCCCCAGACCTACGAGCCGCGCCGGCTCTGCTACGGGGTGGTCAAACCCGCGCCGCAGGAGCTGCTTTCGATCCTCAACAAGGCGATCATGACGCTGTCCACTGCGGAGATCCAGGGGGTCATCAACCAGAACACCCTCCAAAAGCAGCCCTTTTCCTTCCGGGCGGTCCTGATGGCCAACCCGGTGGAATCGGTGGCGGCCATCGTCGTCGTCTCGCTGGCGGTCATCGCGGTTCTGCTGCTCTCCCTGCGGCGGCGTGTCCGGGCCAGCCGGGAGGCGGCTCTGGAGCTGAAAAAGCATTTCCGCGTCTACGCGCTGGTGAACGAATACTTCTTTGAATACAGCTACCGCAACAACACGATGTTTGTCTCCGACCCCTCCAAGGGCGGCAGCGAGCCCGATCTCCTCCGTTACGATTACTCCGTGCGCCCCGAAACCGAGCGGGAGGCACAGCGGCGGGAGGCCTTCCTCAAGGTGGTCCGCTCGCGGGAGGACGGCGTCCACGAGCTCTACACCGAGTGCATCGACGGCATGTCCCACTGGCTGCGCATCGCGCTGGAGACGGTCTACGACGGCGACGAGCCCGCCTACGCCCTCGGAAGGATCAATGTGATCGACGAGGAGCGGCAGGAGAAGGACCAGTTGATGGAGCGGGCCCAGCTCGACAGCCTGACCCACGTCTTCAATTCCGAGGCGTGCCAGACCCACGTGCGCGCGAGCCTTTCCCGTATGCGGGAGGGGGAGAGGGGGGCGCTGCTGCTCATCGACATCGACTACTTCAAGCAGATCAACGACACCTACGGGCACATGCAGGGGGATGAGGCGCTCGGGCAGATAGCCGGGCTGCTGCGCTCGAGCTTCCGTGCGGACGACATCGTCGGGCGCCCGGGCGGGGACGAATTCCTCGTCTATCTGCCGCGGATCAAAAACCGCGAATTCCTCTTCAACAAATGCGCCGCGCTCTGCTCCCGGGCGCGCGACCTGCCGCTGGCGGAGGGCGGCCGGATCACGATCAGCGTGGGCGCGGCGCTTTCCCGCGCGGGGGACAACTACGCCGCGCTCTACCAGGCGGCGGACGAGGCGCTCTACGACGCGAAGAAAGCGGGGCGTGACCAGTTTGCCATCGCGGAGCGGAAGGAGCGCGCGTGATCCCGATAGAACTGCAAGAAAAACCGGACCGGCTGCCGCCGGTCCGGTTTTTTATCAGCATGATCAAAGGGCCGCCGGCGGTTTGCCGGCGGCCCTCATCCGCGACAGGAGACGACCTGCGTCAGAGTCCGTAGCTCTGGAAGATATGCTCGTATTTTTGCAGCGTGCGTTCGCCCACGGCGTCGACCGCCGCGAAATCCATGGCGCCCGTATAGTAGCCCTCGAGCTGGTCGTGCAGGGCCTTGGCCTCGGCCAGCAGGCGGGCGGCCTGCTCGAGCATCTGCGCGGAGGCCTTTCTGTTGAAGGTGATGCGTTTTCTGTGGGCACGGATCTGTTCGGCGTCGGTGAACCGCCTGGACCGCACGATCTTATAGGGTTCGACGTCGGGCAGGTGGTTGTCGTTGGCGGTCATGAAGCCGAGCCGGAGGGCGGGGATGAAGAGGTGCTCGATCTTCTCAAACGGGGAGAGGGGGCAGTAACAGGTGATGACGTCCCAGCCGGCCTCGAGCGCCTGGCTGCGCAGGGCGGAGAGGAAGAGGCGGGAGGCGGCGCCATAGACGTCGTCGACGAGGTAGATGCGGTCGCAGAGCGCCTTGGCGGTGCCGTCGAAGAGGACGGGGCCCTTGTTGGTGACGCAGGAGAGGAAGCGTACCGATTCGCGGCCCTGGCCCCCGGGTCCGCCTTTGAACTCGCTGAGCACGATGCGCCGGGCCGCCTTGACCACCTTGCTGACCGAGGTGCCCTCGAGCGCGATGCGGTAGGTGTCGGAGAGCAGGCTTCCCGCCGCGCCGAGGAAGCGGCAGCAGTGCTCGTGGCAGCGGCTGATCTTTGCCGCCAGCGCCATGATCGCCTCGCGCGACTCGAAGAGCGCGTGCTCGTCCCAGCAGGAGGACAGGTCGACGACCTGCTCGAACGCGCCCGGATATTTGGGTTCGATCACATGGGCGGGTGTCGCGGAATCGAATACCGCGCGCCTTTCGTTTCGGGTGGGGCTGGAAGCCGCACGCACATGGGAGAACAGCGGCCGGGAGTTGACGGAAAAAGCCGCGGAGCCAGATCCAACGCTCCAACGGGTCTGGCGGAATGCTCAGAGCAGCCAGCGGATCGAAACCTCCTGCGTGCCGTCCGGCCGCCGTTCGCCGACCGTGACGGTGTCGACCAGCAGGACGAGCAGCTCGCGCGGCATGGGATCGAGCCTCAGCAGCGCTTCCGCGCGCTTTGCCAGAAGGCCGGGCGGCTCCGGGGGAGCCTCCCGCATCCGGGCCTCCAGCGCGTCCAGCCGGTCCTGGAGCGCCTGCCGCTCCTCCCGGAAGCGCGCGCTCATCCCGGCGAACTCCTCCCGCCCGATGAGGCCGTCCGCCCGGTCGAGGCAGAGGGTTTCGAGCGCCCTCGAACGCCGGGCGAGCTGGTTCTGCAACTCCAGCGCCTCCGCCCGCTCCCGGCGGAGGCGGGCTTCCGCTTCGCCGGGGGGCAGCAGCCGTTCGGGGCTGGGAAGCCGGTAGCGGGTGCGCACCAGCGCGCGGACGCGTTCCTCCACGACGCCGGTCAGCGCGTCGAGGCGGACGGAATGGCGGGTGCAGTTCGGATGCGGCCGCGAGGAGGCGTAGCGCCCGCATTGCAGGTAGGAGCGCCGCACCCCCTTGTAGAGCTGCGACACCTTGACGAGCGGCCCGCCGCAATCGGCGCACCGCGCGATGCCGGCAAGCGGGTGGGGCTCGCCCGTCCCGCCGGAACGGGTGCGGCGGTCAAGCAGCGCCTGCGCCGCGTCGAAGGACGCCCGGTCGACAATGGCCTCGTGGGTCCCCTCCACGCGGCACCACGCCTCCTTCGGGACCCCGGCGCACGCCTTGGATTTGTAGCTCACCCGGCGCTTGGTTCCCTGCACCATCGTACCGGTGTAGAGCTCGCTGCGCAGAATCCGCCCCACCGTTGTGCGGTTCCAGCCGTCGGCGCCGGCTTCGCCGCGGGTCCAGCCGCGGGCGCGCTTGTAGGCGGAGGGGCTGGGAATCCCCCGTTCGTTGAGCAGGGCGGCGATCTTCTGCTTGCCGAACCCCTCCAGGCAGAGGGAGAAGATGCTCCGGACCACCTCCGCCGCCTCCGGTTCGACCAAGAGATGGTTGTGGTCGGCGGGGTCCTTCCGGTAGCCGTAGGCGGGGATGCTGCCGATGTATTTGCCCGCGCTGCGCTTTTGCGCGAACACCGCGCGGATGTTCTCCGACAGGTCCTCGAGATACCACTCGTTGATAAGGCCGTTGATCTGGCGGGCCTTTTTGTTGCCCTTGAGGTCGGTGTCGACGTGGTCCACCACCGCCACGAACCGGATGCCCCACAGCGGGAACAGCCCGTGGAGGTATTTTTCCACGAGCTCCATGTCGCGCGTGAAACGGGACTGCGTCTTGCAGAGGACGATCTGGAACTCCCGGCGCTCTGCTGCGGCGAGCATGGCGTTCCAGCCGGGGCGGTCCCGGTCGGCGCCCGAATAGTCCTCGTCGCAGTAGACCGCGCCGACCTCCCAGCCCTGGCTGGCGGCGTAGTCGGCCAGCATCGCCTTCTGGTTCTGGATGCTCTCGCTCTCCCGGATCTTTTCCGCGTCCTCCCGGCTGAGCCGGCAGTAGATCGCGCAGGTCATGTCTCCGCGCCTCCCGCGTCCTCCCGCCCGGCGGGCGGCGCGGGCGATTCCCCGCGGCGCAGGGCGCGGGCAAGATACTGGTCGACCGCTTCTTGGAGGGCGTCCGTCCGGGCCTTTTCGGACGCGGAGCGGAAGGTCTCGGTGACGAAAAACACGGCGGGTTTCATAGGCTTCACCTCATCACAGCCTATGAGGCGGACAACGCTCCCTATGCCGCCGGCGGATGCGGAAACGGGGCCGGCGCGTCCGCGCCGGCCCCGCCGTTCCGAATGATACGATGCGGCTATGACTCCTCCGCGAAGGACGGTTCGAGCACACGGCGGATCAGCTGCTCCCGGCTTTCCGCGGTGAAGGCGCAGAGCGCCGAGACGGCGTCCCGCCGCGCGCAGCCGGGCGGCACGCCCAGACGCTGCAAAAAGAACGCATAGAGCAGGGTGTACTCGGTGAAGATGCGGTTGGACTCCCGCACGCCCTCGGGAGTGAGCTGCACGGCGCCGTAGTGCTCCTTGCGGATCATCCCCTCCCCGGCCAGCCGCTTGAGGCACTTGACGACGCTGGCCCGGCTGACCTTGAGGGCGTTCGCGATATCGACCGACCGCACGGCGGCGCCGCCGTCGGAGAGCTCGTAGACCGCGAGCAGGTAACGGATAGACGCGGGGGAGAGCATGGCATACCACTCCTTTGCAGATGCTTTGGCCGGAAAGGAGGAAGCGCACAGCCGCGGTCTGCCGCGGCTGTGCGCTGTGGATGGGGAACACCGGCTTCCCGGGCAAAAAAGCGGGAGGCCGCACGGGCGGATGCGCCGCCCGGCTTCGGTTTGCAAAAGCTAACCGAAGGGGAAAAGAAAAGGCGGAAACGTCCGCGTTCCGACGATTAGCTACCGCTAACCTGCGCTTATCTTATCACGCCGCAAGGCGGTTTGTCAAGGGCCTGAAATGAAAAACCTGGAGGCGGCGCCCGCCGTCCCCGGCCGGAGGAAGGCGGGTCATTTCTCCGCGTACCGCCGGATATGCTCCCGGAGCTTATCGAAGGTTTCCTCGCTGATGTCGTGCTCCATCCGGCAGGCGTCCGCCGCGGCGGTTTCGGGGGAGACGCCCAGCGCGGTCAGCCAGTCGGTCAGGCAGCTGTGGCGCTCGTAGATGCGCTCGGCGATTTCGCGGCCCGCGTCGGTCAGCTCGATCCAGCCCTCTTTATCCATCGTGATATAGCCGTTCTCGCGGAAGAGGCTCATGGCGCGGCTCACGCTCGGCTTGGTGAAGTTCATGTGGCGCGCCACGTCGATCGAACGGACCGCGCCCGACTCCTTTTTCAGCACCAGGATCGCTTCCAGATAATTTTCCGCGGACTCTTGAATACGCATGGTAATCTCCCTCGCTGTTGTTAGCCTCAGAAAACAAATTCGTGGGAACTCCACAAATTCGTTTCCGCTCATCTGCGCTTATTCTAACACAGTTCCTTTTTTCGCGCAAGGCGGGAAAATTTTTTCGTCAAAGGATTGACAAAACAGGTTAGCAATGGTAAACTATGCCCGTAAAAGGTTAGTTACGTCTAACCATATGCCAGGCGGGCGCCGCCCGCACAGCGATACCAGAGAGGGGAGAACAGTGGAGATGCCGTTAACGATGGCGCGGACAGGCGAAAAAACGACCGTCAGGGGGATCCACGGGAAGGAAGAGACCCGGCGCTTTCTGGAGAGCCTCGGCTTTGTGGAGGGCGGGAAGGTCACGATCGTTTCGGAGATGGGCGGCAACCTGATCGTCAATGTGAAGGACACCCGGATCGCCCTGAGCAAGGCGATGGCAAGCAAAATCATGGTTTGAGGAGGATCGGTATGAAGACACTCAAAGAGGTCAAATGCGGCGAAACGGTGACCGTCGCCAAGCTGGGCGGCGAAGGCGCGCTCAAGCGGCGGATCATGGACATGGGCATCACCAAGGGCACGCCCGTCTATGTGCGCAAGGTGGCCCCGCTGGGCGACCCGGTGGAGATCACCATCCGCGGATACGAGCTCTCCATCCGCAGGAACGAGGCGGAAAACATCCTCGTCGAATAGACGGCGGGACCGGCGGCGGAGCCGCGTTTTTTCGGCGAATGGGTTAGCTTCCGCTAATATGTGTAATGTCAGTCAGCGGGGAATCCCGCAGAGGGGGTAAACGGAAATGGCAATCAAGCTTGCGCTCGCAGGCAATCCGAACTGCGGCAAGACAACGATGTTCAACGACCTGACCGGTTCGAGCCAGTACGTGGGGAACTGGCCGGGCGTCACGGTCGAAAAGAAGGAGGGAAAGCTCCGGGGGCATCAGGACGTCATCGTGACCGACCTTCCCGGCATCTACTCGCTTTCTCCCTATACGCTCGAGGAGGTCGTCACACGGGACTACATCATGAACGAGCATCCCGACGTGGTCATCAACCTCGTGGACGCCTCGAACATCGAGCGCAACCTCTACCTGACCACCCAGGTGACCGAGATGGGCATCCCGGTGATCATCGCGCTGAACATGATCGACATCGTCAAAAAGAACGGAGACCGGATCGACACCCACAAGCTGGCGGCGGCGCTCGGCTGCGAGGTGATCGAGACTTCGGCGGTCAAGGGCGCCGGCTCGAAAGAGGTGGCCGACCGCGCGGTGCAGATGGCGAGGGCGGGGATCATGACCCGCCCGCAGCACACCTTTTCGGGACCCGTGGAGGACGCGCTGGCGCGGATCCGGGAGTTGGCCGCGGACCTCGTCCCGGCGGAGAACGCCCGGTGGTACAGCATCAAGCTGTTCGAGCGGGACGCGAGGGTGCTTGAACGGCTCCGGCTCCCCGCGGACGTCAAGGCGGAGCTCGAGACGATCGTCTCCGACTGCGAGAAGCAGTTCGACGACGACAGCGAGAGCATCATCACCAACGAGCGGTACCAGTACATCTCCGGGCTGATGAAAAGCTGCGTGCAGAAAAAGAACGCCGGCATGACCACCTCGGACAGAATCGACAAGGTGGTCACCAACCGCTGGCTGGCCCTGCCGATCTTCGCGGCGGTCATGTTCGTCGTCTACTATGTGTCCGTCTCCTGGCTCGGCACGATCGTGACCGACTGGACCAACGACACCCTCTTCGCGGGGACGATCCAGCCCCTCGCCGGCGGCTGGCTCGAGGCGGCCGGCGCCGCCGAATGGCTGAACGGCCTCGTGGTCGACGGCATCATCGGCGGCGTGGGCGCGGTGCTCGGCTTCGTCCCGCAGATGTTCATCCTCTTCTTCTTCCTCTCCATCCTAGAGGACTGCGGGTATATGGCGCGCGTGGCCTTCATCATGGACCGGATCTTCCGCAAATTCGGCCTCTCGGGCAAGTCGTTCATCCCGATGCTGATCTCCTCCGGCTGCGGCGTGCCGGGGATCATGGCGACCCGCACAATTGAAAACGAGAAGGACCGCCGCATGACGATCATGACGACCACCTTCATCCCCTGCGGCGCGAAGCTGCCGATCATCGCGCTGATCGCGGGCGCGGTCTTCCCGGAGATCACCTGGATGGCCCCGGCGACCTACTTCTTCGGCATCTTCATGGTCATCCTCTCGGGCGTCATCCTCAAGAAGACGAAGATGTTCGCGGGCGACCCCGCCCCCTTCGTCATGGAGCTTCCGCAGTACCACTTCCCGGCGCCAAAGGGCGTGCTGATCCACATGTGGGAGCGCGGCAAGGCGTTCATCATCAAGGCCGGCACCGTCATCTTCGTGGCGTGCGGCGTGATCTGGTTCCTCCAGAACTTCGGATTTACGTCCGGCGGCTTCGGCATGGTGGAGGATGAGAACGCGAGCATGCTCGCGGCGATCGGCGGCGTGATCGCTCCGATCTTCGCCCCGCTGGGCTTCGGCAACTGGCAGGCGGCCGTGGCGAGCGTCTCCGGACTGGTGGCGAAGGAGAACGTCGTCGGCACCTTCGGCGTGCTGTTCGGGCTCGGAGAGGTCGGCGAGGACGACCCGGCGCTGCTGGCGTCCCTGCCGACCCTCTTCGCGACGAGCGCGAGCGCCCTGGCCTTCATGGTCTTCAACCTGACCTGCGCCCCCTGCTTCGCGGCGATCGGCGCGATCCGCAGGGAAATGATGAGCGCGAAATGGACCTGGTTTGCGATCGGTTACATGACCGGTATGGCATACATCATGGCCTTCATCATCAACCAGCTCGGCGGTGCGTTCTTCTACGGCGTGCCGTTCGGGGCCGGGCAGGTGCTCGCGCTCTGCTGCGTGGCCGCCCTGCTCTACCTGCTCTTCCGCAGCTGCAACCCCGATAGGAAGATGCGCAAGCCCGCGACGGTCGGCGCAGGCGCCTGACAGCTCAAACGCCTCCGCCCTCTCCCGCCGCGCGGGAGGGCGGAGGACCTCCCCGGCGCGGCGGAAAGCGAGGACCTCTATGGTTACCTGGGTGATTTTGGGCGTGATCCTGCTGGCGGCCTTCTGTGCGGTGCGGTACGCGGTGCGCAAGGCCAAAAACGGCGAGTGCGTCGGCTGCTCCGGCTGCAAGGGCCGTTCCGGCTGCCACTGCGGACACACGGCGCCGTCCGGCCCGGACGGGCGCTGAAGCGGTGAATACAAAACGCCTCTCACATCATACACATCACCTCCAAAGACAGCCGCCCGGAGGCGTTCGCGACCGGGCGGCTGTCTTTGGGCTATTTTCTCCGGGGCTTTTTATGCAGCTTCAGTTCGATCCCGCCTTCCGACGCGGCCTGCCGGAAGAGGCCCGCGGCCAGCTCGGCCCGGGCCTTCAGGTCCCCCGGGCCGCCGGGGGACGCCTCCTCCGCCGCGAGCCGCTCCATGACGCGGCGGACCTCGGAAAGCGGCAGGAGGTTCACGGCGACGCAGAAGAGGGTCTTACGCCGTCCGTCGTTATAGCGCGCCAGCAGTTCCCGCAGGATGGCGGTCTTTTCGTCGAGCTCCGCGCGGAAGGCGGGCAGGCCCTCCGCCTTCAGCCTGTCCAGGTCCCGGCGGGCGTTCCGGGAGGGCAGGAGCTGGTCGTAGAGGGGCGGCTCGAGGTAGCGCTCGCAGGGGTAGGCGGGACAGTCGCAGCAGAATTCGGGCCCGCCGTGCTCCCGGCCGCACCGGATGACCGCGCAGGGCTGGTGGCCGTCCCCGCCGCCGCAGCCGGGACAGCCGTTCTCCATATGGTGGATGGGGCAGAGGCCGCAGAAGAGGCCGCAGAGGGAAAAAGAGGGATATTGCCGCTGATAATCCTTCATCCGGATACCTCGCGAGTTTCGGGTGTCGGGCGTACGATGTCAGTTTACCGCGCCCGCCGGCCGATGTCAAATTGATTATATTGGGAACGCCCGCGTGGGGGGAGGTACCATCAGCAATCGAAGTCTTGACGTCGTGCAGGATGACCCCGTCGAGCGAGTCCGCATCGGAGGAGCAGTGGATCAGCTCGATCTGTTCGCAGCGGCCCTCGGCGGCCGCGGCGACGCGTTTCATCAGCGTGGATTTCCCCGTCCCGGGGCCGCCCTTTATGACGAATTCACGCCACCCGCCCGCAGGGTCGGCGAGCTGGTCAAAACGCGAAACGAACCCCTGCGGCGTGTTCGCTCCGAGGAAAAAGTGTAAGGGTTCCGCGGTATGATTCATAAAAAATCCTCCTAAAACGATGATTACTTCATGGTATTCGTTTTTGGGGGATTTGGTTCATTCCCATGCGGCGCGTGAAAGGGTCCGGCGCGGTTTTTTGAAACCGCGCCGGGCCCTTTTGAATCAGGAGGGGAAAGATCAGAGGTTTTTGACGTTCAGCGCGCGGGTGGCGTTGAGGATGGCGATCACCGAAACGCCCACGTCGGCGAAGACGGCCTCCCACATATTGGCGTCGCCGAGCGCGCCGAGCAGGAGCACAAGCGCCTTGACGGCGAGCGCGAAGACGATGTTCTGCCGCACGATGGCAAGCGTCCTGCGGGAGATTTTGATCGCCGCAGCGAGCTTGGAGGGGCGGTCGTCCATGATGACCACGTCGGCGGCCTCGATGGCCGCGTCGGAGCCGAGTCCGCCCATCGCGATGCCGATGTCGGCGCGGGAGAGGACGGGCGCGTCGTTGATGCCGTCGCCCACGAAGGCGAGCACCCCGCGCGGGGATTTTTCCGCGAGCAGCCGCTCCATCCGGTCGACCTTGTCGGCCGGGAGCAGGCCCGCGTGGTACTCGTCGAGTCCGAGTTCCTTCGCCACCTGGGCGGCGACCGGCTCGGCGTCCCCGGTGAGCATCACCGTTTTGCGCACGCCCGCCTCGCGCAGGGCGGAGACCGCCTCGCGGGCGTCCTCCTTGACCTCGTCGGAGATCACGATGTGCCCCGCATACTCCCCGTCCACCGCGACGTGGACGGTCGTGCCGGACAGGTGGCAGTCGTGCCACACGGCGCCCGCCTCGTCCATCAGCTTCCCGTTGCCGGCGCACACCTTTCGCCCGTCGACCGTGGCCTTCACGCCCCGGCCGGAGACCTCCTCCACGCCGGAGACGCGGGTTTCGTCGGGCTCCTTCCCGTAGGCGGCCCGCAGCGAAAGGGCGATCGGGTGGCTTGAATAGCTCTCGGCGAGCGCCGCCAGCTCGAGCAGCCGGTCCTCGGAGATCTCGTCGGGATGCACCGCCGTGACCCGGAAGGACCCCTTGGTGAGGGTGCCGGTCTTGTCGAAGACGACCGTTTCGGTCCCGGCGAGCGCCTCGAGGTAGTTGCTGCCCTTGACGAGGATGCCGCATTTGGACGCCCCGCCGATGCCGCCGAAAAAGGAGAGCGGCACCGAGATGACGAGCGCGCAGGGGCAGGAGATGACCAGGAAGATGAGCGCGCGGTGGATCCACATCGAGAAGGGACCGCCCGTGACGAGCGGCGGGACGACCGCGAGCAGTGCCGCGCCGATGACGACGGCGGGGGTATACCAGCGGGCGAAGCGGGTGATGAAGTTTTCCGCCTTCGCCTTTTTGCTGCTCGCGTTTTCGACGAGGTCGAGGATTTTGGCCACGGTCGATTCCCCGTAGACGCGGGAGACGCGGACGGTGAGCAGGCCGCTCAGGTTGATGCAGCCGCTGATGACCGCGTCGCCGGGCGCTGCGTCGCGGGGGAGGGATTCGCCGGTGAGCGCGGCGGTGTCCAGCGTGGAGCTGCCCTCGGCGATCACGCCGTCGAGCGGCACCCGTTCGCCCGGCTTCACGACGATCAGGTCGTCGACGGAGACCTCCTCGGGGTCGACCCGGACGAGCTCGCCCTCCCGGCGGACGTTGGCGTAGTCGGGGCGGATGTCCATCAGGGCGGAGATCGACTGGCGCGAACGCCCGACCGCGTAGCTCTGGAAGAGCTCGCCCACCTGGTAGAAGAGCATGACGGCGACCCCTTCGGGGTATTCGCCCACGCAGAAGGCGCCCACCGTGGCGACCGCCATCAGGAAGTTCTCGTCGAACACCTGCCCGTGCGCGATGTTGCGCAGGGCGCGCAGCAACACGTCGCCGCCGATGACGAAGTAGGGCACGAGGAAGAGGGCGAGCCGGAAGACGCCCCCGAGGGGGATGAGGAGCGCGGCGGCAAAGGCCGCCGCGCCGATGATCAGACGGACCAGGGTCCGTCTTTGTTTTTTGGACATGGCGCGGACCTCCAAAAAAAGATTTGGGAAGGCGGAGAGAGGACTCAGACGAGCACGGTGCAGTCGGGCTCGACCTTCCTGCAGACGCGCACCGCTTCCTTGAGCACCTCGTCGAAACGCGCGTCGTCCGCCTCGAGCGTGAGGCGCTGGGTCATGAAGCTTACCGTTGCGCTCTGGACGCCGTCGAGCTTGTTGATCGCGTTTTCCATTTTGGCGGCGCAGTTGGCGCAGTCGAGGTCGCGCAGGCGAAAAGTCTTTTTCATGGGTGGTTCCTCCGTTCAGTCGATTTATTCGGCGACGTGCTCCATGCCCTGCCCCAGGATGGTGCGGACATGCCCGTCTGCCAGGGAATAGAATACGGTTTTGCCGTCGCGGCGGTACTTGACCAGCTTGGACTGCTTGAGCACCCGCAGCTGGTGGGAGATCGCCGACTGGTTCATATTGAGAAGCTGTGCGATATCGCACACGCACATCTCCGACTCAAAGAGCACGTAGAGGATCTTGATGCGGGTGGAGTCGCCGAACACCTTGAAGAGCTCGGCGAGGTCGTAGAGGATCTCCTCGTCGGGCATCTGCGCGTTGACGGCGTTTACGATGTCCTCATGCGCGTGGATGTAGTCGCAGCGTTCCATGCCGTCCTTGTCTATCATTCAAATCACCTTTCATATGAGCTATTGTTCATACGTTTATTATATCCCATCGCCGCCAAATGTCAATAGGGCGCGATCCTTTTTTTGCGAGGCCGCCGGCCGGCGCGCGCCGGGGGCGGAAAACCGGGCGGCGCAGCCGCCCGCGCGCGAAGGACGCGGCCTTCGCACGGGCGCCCGCAGGGCGCCGTTTTCCGCCCCGGTCCCGCGCTTTTCGCGCGCGGAAAAGCGGCCGTCCCTTTTGGGACGGCCGCCGGGAAAAAGCCTGCCGGACGGCGGGGCGCGTCAGCGCCCGGTCCCGCCGAGCTTGCGCGCGAGGGCGTCGGGGTTGGTGCTGTAGAGCAGCGCGTTCTCCCGCGAGATCACGCCGTCGCTGAAGAGCCGCAGGATGCTGCTGTCCATGTCGCACATCCCCTGCGAGGAGGAGGAGTAGATCACTCCGCCGATCTGGTGCACCTTGGATTCGCGGATCATGTTGCGCACCGCGTCGTTGGCGAGCAGGATCTCGAACGCGGGGACGAGCCCTCCGTCCACCGTGGGGATAAGCTGCTGGGAGACGACCGCGCGCAGCACCATCGAAAGCTGGACGCGCACCTGCTGCTGCTGGTTGGGCGGGAAGACGTCGATGACCCGGTCGATCGTGTTGGCCGCGCCGACCGTGTGCAGCGTCGACAGGACGAGGTGCCCCGTTTCGGCGGCGGTCATGGCGACGCTGATCGTCTCGTGATCGCGCATCTCGCCGAGCAGGATGACGTCGGGCGACTGGCGGAGCGCGGCGCGCAGCGCCGTCACATAGCTCTGGGTGTCGGTCGCGACCTCCCGCTGGCTGACGATGGAATGCTTGTGCCGGTGGAGGAACTCGATGGGGTCCTCCAGCGTGATGACGTGGGCGCTGCGGGAGTTGTTGATCGCGTCGATCACGCAGGCGAGCGTCGTCGATTTGCCGCACCCGGCCGGGCCGGTGACGAGCACGAGTCCCTTCTGCATCTCCGCGAGGGAGAGCACCCCGTCTGGAATGCCAAGGTCGTGCGGGTTGGGCAGCTCAAAGGTGATGACGCGGATGACCGCGGCGAGCGAACCGCGTTGTTTGTATGCGCTGATCCGGAAGCGCGACACCCCCTGGAGCGCGAAGGAGAAGTCGTCGTCGCCTCCGCCTTCGACGATGGCGATCTCCCGGCCCGCGAGCGCGTAGGCCCCCTGGATGAGGGCCTGGGAGTCGGCGGGGGTGAGCCGTCCGTCGTCGGCGCGCAGGAGCTGGCCGTTGACCTTGAAGGTCACCGGCAGCCCGGCAATGATGAAGATGTCGGAAGCGCGGCGGTCCACCGCGTCCTGAAGGAAATGCAGGATATCCATTTGGATTACCTCCGGTGTAATGGTTCAGAGGGTGCCGTCCCACAGCTCGATGGTCTCGTCGCCCTGCCACTCCCGGGTGGAGGCGGCCTGCCACCGCAGGATTTCGTGGCGCGCCCCCCCGGGGCCGGGGTAACGCACCTCGACGCGCAGCTCCTGCGCGTCGGAGATGGGGACGGTATAGGAGGCGACGAGCGCCCGGCCCCGGCGCTCGAAGGAGACCCCCGCGGCCTGCGGCCGCGCGGGATTCGCCTCCACGGCCGCGTCGGCCTGGACGAGCAGCTCGACCGCCCGGCTGTCGGCGGCGTAATATTCGGACACCGTCTGCGCCGCGCGGCGCGCCATCTTGAGGTCGGCGTTGGCCGACGTGAGGGAGAGGGCCGCAAAGGTCGTCAGGCAGAGCACGATGAAGATGACCAACAGGGAGGAGACGCCGATGAAGACGCTTCCCGTCTTGCGCCGTCCGCTCATTTGCCGCCCTCCTTTCATTCTATTCCGCCGTCACGCGGCGGGTTGATACCGCCGCGCGCTCAGGCGGTAAAGCTCTTCGAAAACGCCGTCCGCCGTCCTGCCGACGGTGATTTCCGCCTCCCACAGGCCGCCCGGCCTGCCGGGCAGGGACCCGCCGCCCTCCGGCCCGTGGATCAGGATGTCCAGGCGGTAGCGGGCGTCCCGCTCGGCGCAGGGGTTCCACGCCCGGTCGTACCAGGCGGTCAGGACGCCCGGCGTATCCCCGGCGCGCACGCCCATGAGCCGCACCGCCTCGTCGAGGTCGTCCGCGCCCTTGAAGGACTCGGCGGCCGATTCGGCGGCCAGCACCGCGCGGTTGAGCGCGGCGCTCTGCTCGCTCGCCGTGTGCGCCCGTGCGAAAAGCTGCACGCAGACCGCGCTTGCGACCGAGAAAAAGAGGATTGCGAGGATCAGCTCCATCAAAAAGAGGCTCGATCCAGAATGGGTGCGGGGCTGTCTCATGCCGAACCCTCCTTGCCGCTGCGCAGCGAGAGATAGAGCTGCGCGTCCCGCCCGTCCGCATCGGGGCAGGAGACGCGCAGCAGGCGCGGGTTCACCTGCTCCACCTCAAAGGCGGGCACCTTCGTGATGGGGGTCCCGTCGACGGGGGAGGGGTCGTCCATGCCGGTGAAGAGCTCGCAGAGGCTGCCCTCCCACGCGTAGAGATAGGTGCGGTAGACCTCGCCGCCGAACTCCTGTTCGATTATGAGCGCGGGCGCGCCGCCCAGCTCCCCCGCGTGCACCGCGCCCGCCGCGTCGCACTGGCGGACCTTCGCGGCGACATAGTGCAGGGAGGTCTGAAGATCGAAATTGCGGTCCATGCCGCGGGCGGAGGACTCGTAGACGTCCGCGCCGATGAGCACGACAAGCAGGGCGGAGGCGGCGAAGACACAGAAGAGCGCGAGGGTGAACAGCAGGTCGATCACATGCCTGCGCGGCTGAAAACGGATGTTCATGGCGGCCTCCCTTCCCGTGAAGTCCCGGTTTATTTCGTCAGGGGAATCACGTCGATCTCCGGCATCAGGTTGGATGCGAAGCAGTGGTAGTGGATGGAATAGCGGGCCCTGTCGACCGTGAGCCCGTAGTGCTCCTCAAGATAGTCGAGGCTGGGGGGATAGGACCCTTCGATGGCGTAACAGTGGACCGCCGCGCGGGTCACCGAACGGCGGACGGCGCCGAGCTGTTCCTCCCGCGCCGCCTCCGAGACGGAGTCGGCCCCCCACGCGGCGAACGCGATGATCACCAGGGTGGCGGCGGCCGGGAGCAGGAGCCCGGCGAGCGGACGGCGGCGTTTGGAAACAAAGCGTCTCATCACGCGCCTCCCGTCAGCCGATCGAGGACATGACGCCCATCAGGGGCAGCATGACCGACAGCAGGATGATCCCCACCACGACGGCGAGGATGGCGACGAGGGTGGGCTCGAGCACAGAGAGCATCCGCGCGACCCGCGCGTCGACCTCCTCCTCGTAGCGGGAGGCGAGCTTGCGCAGCACCGTGTCGGCGGAGCCGGTCGAAAAGCCGACCGACACCATCCGCGCGTAGACGCCGGGGAAGATGCCCGCCTGGCTGACCGCGTCGGCAAAGGAGGCCCCGCCCGAGACGAGCTCGCGGCAGCGCTCCGCCCTGCGGCGCATCGGCCCCTCGTCGAGGAGGCGGACGGCCATGTCGAGCGACTGGTCGGAATCGAGCCCGCTCGAAAGCATCATCGCCATGGCGGAGGCGAACCGGCCCGAGGCGACGCGCGCCGAGATCCCGCGGGTGAGCGGAAAGACCGCGCTCCACCGGGAGAGGGCGGCGCGTCCCTCCGGGAAGGCGCGCATGAGAAGGTAGGCGGCGAGCAGCAGCAGCACGACGGCGGTCAGCGCGATGGCGATCCGCCCCGAGGCGGCGCCCAGGCGCATGACCTGTCCGGCAAAGCTCGACGCCCCGCCGCCCAGCTCCACGAAGACCTCGCTGAACACGGGCAGGACCTTGATGACGAGCACGCCGACGACGAGCGCCATCATGACGATCATGACGAGCGGATAGGCGACGGCGCTGCGGATGCCCTCCGACACCGACTCCTCCCGCTCATAGTAGGCGCACAGCGCGTCGAGCACCTCGTCAAGGCGGCCGGACCTCTCCCCGATCTCCACCATGCTGACGAAGTAGCGCGGGAACACCCCCGCCTCCGCCAGCGCGGTGCCGAGCGCGGCGCGGTCCTCCAGCCGCTCGCCGATCGCGGCGAGCAGCTCCCCGCCCGGGCCGCCGCCCGCGTCCCCCCGCATGATCGAAATGGCCTCCGCCGCGGGGATCCCCGAGCGGACGAGCATCGCGAGCTGCGCGCAGAAGGCGGAAAGCTCCCGCGGGGAAAGCGGCTTTTCGACGGCCCGCCTGTTTTTCTGGTTGCCCATGACGTCACCCCTTATATTGTCAATACCGGTATTTCATCTGGTAGTTGGCCCCGTTGCCGATGAACTGCATGATCTCCGGGCTGCTTCCCCCGTTGGAGGCGAAGGTGGGGTCCATCAGCTTCCAGCTCTTGCCGTCGAACTGGATGATGCCGTCCACCCAGCCCACCTCGGCGATGTAGGTGCTGATCCACGCGTGGTAGGTCCCGCCCGACACGTACCCCACCTCCAGCCGGGTGGGGATCTGCTGGGACCGGAGCATGGCGGCCATCACCGCCGCGTAGTCGAAGCAGATGCCGGTCCCGGCCGCCAGCGTGCTGTCGACCGACGGCAGATAGCCCGACTGGACGTTCGCCGCCTTGTAACTGTCATAAGTGATGTGGCTGATGACATAGTTGTAAATATTTGTGACGACCCCGAGCTGATCCGCCGCGTCGGCGGCGAGGGTGCCGGCGACGCTCACCGTCCGGCTCGACGCGGAGAAGTTCACATACTGGTTGGGATAGAGGAAGGGCAGGAAGGCGCTTTCCAGCTTGACGGAGATCTGTTTGCTGTAGGCGAGCGCGTACTGGTTGCCGGTCACGCGTTCGTAGACCGCCACGGTGTAGGACCCGTCCCCCATGGTGAGCGGGAACACCTCCTTGCGTCCCGCCGTGTTGAGGTTGTAGGTATAGGTGCTCCCGCCGCCCGTGATCTGGACCTTCACCTTGTCCGCGGACCCGCCGTACCAGGCCATAATGTAGCCCTGCGAGGCGTTGGAGGCATCGAAGCCGGCCTTGGCGTTGCTGTGGACGACGGTGCCGGGCGCGGCGGGGGTGCGCACATAGGTTCCGGCGGGCGCCGCGGCGTCCGCCGGCAGGGCGCACAGGGCGGCCAGCAGGAGGAAAACCGCCGGCAGCAGCGCGAGCCGCAGGGCGCGCCGCCGGAGCCGGCAAAAGATCGGTTGCACGACGGCCCGCCTCCTTTCTTCCCGCTTTGAAAACGGCTTTTAAGCGGGCAATGACAGGCAATCAGTCACATTTCTTCAAAATATTACAAATTTCCAGTTATTGTGATACTTATTATACATCACGGGGGAACAAAAGAAAAGTTTTAATTGTAATTTCTGAAGAAAATTGTTATAGTTAATACAGGAGAAACTTGGATATTCCCGGGAGTCCCTGGAAATTTCCTCGTGATGGGCAGATGCCTTCCATGTCGACATAAGGAGAGAGCATCCATGGCAGAAAGCGTACCGAACTACGACGGTTCCCCGATCCAGATTGAGATGCTGGGCGGCTTCAATATCACGATGGGGGAGGTCACAATCAGCGATTCTTCCGCGCGGACCCATCAGGTTTGGAGTCTTCTGGAATACCTCATCGCCTACCGGCACAAGACGATCTCCAACGAGGAGCTCATCCGGGTGCTCTGGTCGGAAAACGACAGCGAGCAGCCCGCAAACGCCTTAAAAAACCTCGTCTACCGCATCCGCACCCTCTTTGCCAACAACAACGTCCCCTTCGCGAAGAACGTCATCGTCTACGAGCACGGGTGCTATTCGTGGAACGAGGGCCTCAACTGCACGGTTGACGCGGAGGAGTTTGAACGGCTCTACGGCGAGGCGTCCAACAAGAACCTGACCGAGGAGGAACGCCTGCGGATCTACCTGGAGGCGCTCGACCTTTACAAGGGGGATTTCCTGAGCAGCTCTCACTTCGAGGAGTGGGTGGTGCCGCTGAGCACCTATTTCCACGCGCTCTATTTCAAGTGCGTGCAGGAGTCCTGCCAGCTGCTCCAGAAGCGCGGCGATTACCAGTCGATCGAGACGATCGCCCAGAAAGCGATCATTATCGACCAGTTCGAGGAGCGCGCGCACATCACCCTCATCGACGCGATGATCCATCAGGGCAAGCAGCAGCAGGCCCTTTCCCACTACAACTATGTCACCGACCTCTTCTACCGCGAGCTGGGGGTCAGCCCGAGCGAGCCGCTGCGCAACCTCTACCGCGAGATCAGCAAGACGGTCAACAGCGTGGAGACCGACCTGCAGGTCATCAAGGAGGATCTCAACGAGTCCAACCTCGTCAAGGGCGCCTATTACTGTGAATATGAGGTGTTCAAAAATATGTACCGCGTCGAGGCGCGCAGCGCGGCGCGCACCGGGCAGTCGATCTTCATCGGCCTGCTCACCGTCACCGACATGCACGACGGCGTGCCCGAGATCAAGCTGCTGGGCAAGACGATGAAGCAGCTTCTCGAGACGATCCGCAACAGCCTGCGCAAGGGGGACATCGTCTCGCGCTTCTCCGCGACCCAGTATGTGCTCATGCTGCCGACCGTCACCTTTGAGAACGGCTCGATGGTGCTCGACCGCATCGTCAAACGCTTCCGCGCCGAGCACCCCTCCAAGCTCGTCAAGATCCACAGCAAGCTTTTGCCCCTCGATCCCATCATGTGAGGCGCGCGTACTTTTGGTCCCCGACCAAAAGTACATTTCAGGACGGGCGGGGCTGCTCGACGCTGCGCGTCGACGCCCGTCCGGCGCGCCTCATGGGGGATGGTCAGCGACCCTCCCCCATGGGCCCCCAC
>NZ_JAPJQF010000047.1:0-21303 GCF_030825285.1 Anaerotruncus massiliensis (ex Togo et al. 2026) | reverse complement strand
AGGCCCTTGGCGCTCATGACCATACCGGGGGTGCAGAAGCCGCACTGGACCGCGCCGCAGCTGGTGAAGGCGTAGGCGTAGACATCCCGCTCGCGGGGGGTGAGCCCCTCGCAGGTGACGATTGATTTGCCAGCGCATTTGGAGGTTTTGAGCACGCAGGCCTTGGTGGCCCTGCCGTCCACGAGGATCATGCAGGTGCCGCAGGCGCCCTCCGAGCAGCCGTTTTTCACCGAGGTGAGCCCGAGCGTCTCGCGCAGGAAGGTGAGGAGCTTTTCGTCCTTTTCGGAGACCACCTGTCTGCCGTTGACCGTCATTGTAACCATCGTACCGTCCTCCATCCGAATTCCGCTGAATGCCGAAAAATAAGTAATACTTTTATAAATCCACCCTAAGTTTATCATGCCGATGGTGGAAAAGCAATAGTCAATTTCGACAAATTCTAAAAAATTTTTAGGTAAAACAAATTTTTTTAAGAAAATCTATTGACTTGCATTTTTCCTGTGCTATGATGGGGTTAAGAACAAAAGTCATACTTGCCCCGGAAGACCGTTTTAACAGGAGGAGAGCAGAGCATGGAACAGATTAAATGGGCGGCGAACCGGATGCCGAAGGGGGACGACCGGGAGCTGTCGGTCATGGCGCTCGAGAATGTGGCGAAGGCGCGCAGATTCCACCAGAGCTTCCCGCAGTATTCGGTGACGCCGCTGGCGCGGCTGGACCGGATGGCGGCGCAGCTCGGGTTGGGCGGGTTCTTCGTCAAGGATGAGTCCTACCGCTTCGGCCTCAACGCCTTCAAGGTGCTGGGCGGGTCGTTCGCGATGGCGCGCTATATCGCCGGAGAGCTCGGCCGGGACGTCTCGGAGATGACCTACGACTACCTCACCTCCCAAAAGCTGCGGGAGGAATTCGGGCAGGCGACCTTCTTCACTGCGACCGACGGCAACCACGGGCGGGGCGTCGCGTGGGCGGCCAACAAGCTCGGGCAGAAGGCTGTGGTCCATATGCCGAAGGGGAGCACCAAAACCCGCTTCGACAACATCGCCAGAGAGGGCGCGCAGGTGACGATCGAAGAGGTCAACTATGACGACTGCGTGCGCATGGCGGCGGCGGAAGCCGCCGCGACCCCGCGCGGGGTGGTCGTGCAGGACACCGCGTGGGAGGGCTACGAGGAGATTCCGGCGTGGATCATGCAGGGCTACGGCACGATGGCGTCGGAGGCGGCCGAGCAGCTCCGCGAGGCGGGCGTCGACCGTCCGACCCACATCTTCATCCAGGCGGGCGTCGGTTCGCTGGCGGGCGCGGTCCAGGGCTACTTTGCAAACCTCTTCCCGGAGAATCCCCCGACAACGGTCGTCATGGAGGCGCAGGCCGCCGACTGCCTCTATAAGGGCGCGGTCGCGGCGGACGGCAAGCCGCGCATCGTGGGCGGCGATTTACAGACGATCATGGCGGGGCTCGCGTGCGGCGAGCCGAACACGATCTCGTGGGAGATCCTGCGCAACCACGCGGGCTTTTTCGTCTCCTGCCCCGACTGGGTCGCGGCCAAGGGGATGCGGATGCTCGGCGCACCCTGCAAGGGCGATCCGCAGGTCGTCTCGGGGGAGAGCGGCGCGGTCGGCATGGGGCTGGCGGCGGCGCTGATGGAGGACAACACCTACCGCGAGCTGCGCGAGGCGATCGGGCTCGGGAAGGACTCGAAGGTGCTGATCTTCTCCACCGAGGGGGACACCGACCCGGAGAACTACCGGAAGGTCATGTGGAACGGCGCGAACCCGTCCTATCAAGGTTAAAGTTTTCGCCCGCCTTTTTTCAAAAGGCGGCGGGGTGCCGGGGCGGAGCCCCGGCGCGCGCCCCGCAGGGCGCAAGAAGCCTCATCCTTCAGGCGTATTTTTTGCAAAGCTTTTTTACAAGAGAAAAAAGCGTCCCGATGTTCTGTACGTGTGATACCGTAATCTATAAGGAGGAAACGACGATGGATTTCAGCAAGATCAAAGAGGCGGCGCAGGGCTACCGTGCGGACATGACCAGGTTCCTGCGGGATCTGGTGGCGATCCCGGGCGAGAGCTGCGGCGAAAAGGGCCACATCCTGCGCATCAAGGAGGAGATGGAGAAGGTCGGGTTCGACGAGGTGGTCATCGACCCGATGGGCAACGTGCTCGGCTATATGGGCGCGGGCGAAACCCTGATCGGGTTCGACGCGCACATCGACACGGTGGGCGTCGGCAACCGCGACAACTGGAACTTCGACCCCTACGAGGGCTATGAGAACGATCTCGAGATCGGCGGCCGCGGCACCTCCGACCAGATGGGCGGCATCGTGTCCGCGGTCTACGGCGCGAAGATTATGAAGGACCTCGGCCTGCTGAACGACAAATACAGGGTCCTCGTCACCGGCACGGTGCAGGAGGAGGACTGCGACGGCCTCTGCTGGGAGTACATCGTCAAAGAGGACCACGTCCGTCCCGCGTTCGTCGTCTCCACCGAGCCGACCGACGGCGGCATCTACCGCGGGCAGCGGGGCCGCATGGAGATCCGCATCGACGTCAAGGGCGTCTCCTGCCACGGCTCGGCGCCCGAGCGCGGCGACAACGCGATCTACAAGATGGCCGACATCCTCCAGGACGTGCGCGCCCTCAACGAGAACGACGCGGCCGCCGGCACGGAGATCAAGGGCCTCGTCAAGATGCTCGACGAGGCGTACAACCCCGAGTGGAAGGAAGCCCGCTTCCTCGGGCGCGGCACCGTGACGGTGTCGGAGATCTTTTTCACCTCGCCGTCGCGCTGCGCGGTGGCGGATTCCTGCGCCGTGTCGCTCGACCGCCGCATGACCGCGGGCGAGACGTGGGAGAGCTGCCTTGAGGAAATCCGGAACCTGCCGGCCGTCAAAAAGTACGGCGGCGACGTGAAGGTCTCGATGTACCAGTACGACCGGCCGAGCTACACCGGCTGCGTCTACCCGATCGAGTGCTACTTCCCGACCTGGGTCATCCCCGAGGACCACAAGGTCACCAGGGCGATGGAAACGGCCTACAAGGGCCTCTACGGCGACAGCCGCGTGGGAGTGCCCGCCAACGAGGAGATGCGCAAGGCCCGCCCGCTGACCGACAAGTGGACCTTCTCGACCAACGGCGTGTCGATCATGGGCCGCAACGGCATCCCCTGCATCGGGTTCGGCCCGGGCGCCGAGGCGCAGGCGCACGCCCCCAACGAGATGACCTGGAAGGACGATCTCGTCCGCTGCGCGGCGGTTTATGCGGCGCTGCCCACCTGCTACTGTGAATAAATCACAATGAATTTTGGGTTTTGCACCTGCCGCTTCGGAGTGAAAATGCACAAATTTGCGGCGGAATCAAACAAATACAGCCGGAGAACTTGCAATCAATCGCCAATTCATGTATGCTGTAAGGGAAGATATTCGTTAAAATTGCATATAGGATTGGCCGATTTCTGAAAACCATTCAAAATCAGTAAACATTTGTGAAGGAGTTACAGCTATGGATCAGAAATTACAGGCCTATATCGATAAACTCAACAAACTCAACTTCAAAGAGATGTACATGAACGACTTCTTCCTTACCTGGGAGAAGACGGACGACGAGCTCGAGGCGGTCTTCACCATCGCCGACGCGCTGCGCTACATGCGCGAGCAGAACATCTCCACGAAGATTTTCGAGAGCGGGCTGGGCATCTCCCTCTTCCGCGACAACTCCACCCGCACCCGCTTCTCCTTCGCCTCCGCCTGCAACCTGCTGGGCCTGGAGGTGCAGGATCTGGACGAGGGCAAGAGCCAGATCGCCCACGGCGAGACCGTCCGCGAGACCGCCAACATGGTGTCCTTCATGGCCGACGTCATCGGCATCCGCGACGACATGTACATCGGCAAGGGCAACGCCTACATGCACGAGGTCTCCAAATCGGTCCGCGAGGGCTATCAGGACGGCGTGCTCGAGCAGATCCCGACCCTGGTCAACCTCCAGTGCGACATCGACCACCCGACCCAGTGCATGGCGGATATGCTCCACATCATCCACCACTTCGGCGGCGTGGAGAACCTCAAGGGCAAAAAGGTCGCGATGACCTGGGCCTACAGCCCCTCCTACGGCAAGCCCCTCTCGGTGCCGCAGGGCGTCATCGGCCTGATGACCCGCTTCGGCATGGACGTCGTGCTGGCACATCCCGAGGGCTACGAGGTCATGCCCGAGGTCGAGGAGGTCGCCAAGAAGAACGCCGCCGCGTCGGGCGGCACCTACCGCAAGACCAACTCGATGGCCGACGCCTTCCAGGACGCGGACATCGTCTACCCGAAGAGCTGGGCTCCCTTCGCCGCCATGGAAAAGCGCACCAACCTCTACGGCGAGGGCGACTCGGAAGGCATCAAGAAGCTCGAAAAGGAGCTGCTCGCGCAGAACGCCAACCACAAGGACTGGTGCTGCACCGAGGAGCTCATGAAGACCACGAAGGACGGCAAGGCGCTCTACCTGCACTGCCTGCCCGCCGACATCAACGGCGTCTCCTGCGAGGACGGCGAGGTCGAGGCCTCGGTGTTCGACCGCTACCGCACCCCGCTCTATAAGGAGGCCTCCTTCAAGCCCTACGTCATCGCGGCGATGATCTTCCTCTCGAAGGTCAAGGACCCGCAGGCGGTCCTCAAGGCGCTCGAGGAGCGCGGCACCCCCCGCTGGACCAAGTAAACGGCGCGCAGCCCCGCCCGCAGCGGTACGGATTCCGCCTTTGCGGCGTCCCGGGGAGCGCGCTTCCCGGAACCGACGTCACAATCTGCCGGCGCCGCCGGTTTGAGCCGATATTATGAAAAGGTGGTAATTTGGTATGGGAAAGAGAATCGTCATCGCTCTGGGCGGTAACGCGCTCGGCAACAACCTGCCCGAACAGATGATCGCGGTCAAACAGACCTCCAAGGCGATCGTCGATTTGATCGAAGAGGGACACGAGGTCGTCATCTCCCACGGCAACGGCCCGCAGGTCGGGATGATCCAGAAGGCGATGGCCTCCCTCAACGCGGTCGATCCCAAGCAGTACCCGATCCCGCTGTCGGTGTGCGGCGCGATGAGCCAGGGCTACATCGGCTACGACCTGCAAAACGCCCTGCGGGAGGAGCTGCTCGACCGCGGCATCCACAAGCCCGTTTCGACGCTCATCACCCAGGTCGTCGTCGATCCGGAGGACCCCGCCTTCAAGAAGCCGACCAAGCCGATCGGCAGCTTTATGACCGAAGAGGCCGCCAAAAAGCTGGCCGCGGAAAAGGGCTACACCGTCATGGAGGACGCGGGGCGCGGCTGGCGCCGCGTCGTGGCCTCCCCCCGCCCGCAGCACATCGTCGAGATCGAGACGATCCGCACCCTCGTCGACGCGGGGCAGGTGGTCGTCGCGGCGGGCGGCGGCGGCATCCCCGTCATGGAGACGGAGGGCAACCACCTCAAGGGCGTGCCCGCCGTCATCGACAAGGACTTCTGCAGCGCGCGCCTGGCCGAGTCGGTCGACGCGGATTGCCTGATCATCCTCACGGCGGTCGAAAAGGTCGCCATCAACTTCGGAAAGCCCAACCAGGAGTGGCTTGACGAGCTCACCCCCGAACGCGCCCGGCAGCTCATCTCCGAGGGCCACTTCGCTCCCGGCTCGATGCTCCCGAAGGTGCAGGCCGCCCTCCAGTTCGCCGAGTCCAAGCCGGAGCGCTACGCGCTGATCACTCTGCTGGAAAAGGCCAAGGACGGCATCGCCGGAAAGACCGGCACCATCATTCGCTGACTTCGCTCCATCTGTTGATACCCTCCTTCTTGCCGCCCGCGGGATTCTTGCCCCCGCGGGCGGCCCGCGTTTTCGAGAGAGATGTGGAAAAGAACCGCCGCCCGAAAGGGCGGCGTTTTCTTTTGCCGCTTTCTTTCAAGAAAGCGGCAAAGAACATTTGATTCAGGTGGGGCCCTTCCCGAAGCGGCGGGGTTCCGGAGAGGACAAAAGGGCCGCCCCGCGGGGCGGCCCTTTTGTGTGGTAGGATATGCGGATTGGAGTGACGGGTTATCGGTTGTCGATGGCCGGAAGGTAGCGGCCGGAGTCCGTCCGCACGAGCTGCTCAAGCCCCGCGCGGTCCAACTCCCGCGGATCGCCTTCATAGGCGAAGCGGGCGCAGGTCCCGCAGGAGGAGCTCAGGCTCCGAGGCACGGGGGAAAGCTGCACCGCGATCCCCTGCCCGCGCAGGTCGCCCGCGAACCGGACCGCGTCATAGTGGGTGAAAAAGGTTGCGATATACTGCAAAGGCGGTTCCCTCCCGGCGGTCAATGTGGGGCTGCTATTTCACGAGGGTCAGGCGGTAGTCCTCTCCATCCGCCGAGACGGAGACGCGGTAGCCCGCGCGTTCGGCGTAACGGGTGACGTTCTCCCGCGCGGTGGGATTGTCCACCAGCACCTCGCAGGAGGAGGGGGCCTTGTCAAGCGCGTTTTTTGTCAGGACGACCGGCTGCGGGCAGGAGAGCCCGCGCGCGTCGATGGTCTGTGCCATGATGATTCCTCCTTCTATGCCCGCTGGGGCTCTTTTACGCCTGCTGCGGCCGTGGCTTTCGTATTGAGGAAGGCGACGACGAACAGGACGATGAGTGCGATGACGGTAAAGAGTTTCCCCGCGGCGGTGGGGCCGCCGGTGATGGCGCCGTCCTCGGCCACGGCGGTGGCGGCGGAGGCGAGGCCGAAATTGTGCGCGAACGCCGCGCCGACGAAATAGCCGGCGACGGTGACGGCGGAATCGGAGTTGCCCTCGCCCGCGAGGATGAGCTGACGGAGCGGGCAGCCGCCCAGCATGACCGAGCCGAGCCCGACCGCGGCCATCGAGAGGAAGTTCCAGACGCCGTCGATGTGGGCGACCGGCTGGCCCATGAAGCCGAGGCTGAAGTAGCCGCCGAACACGGCGTTGAGAACCAGGTTCCCGGCGAGCGCGGCGACAAGAATGGCCACAAAGCCGGAGAGCAGCGTCCAGTCCTGAAAGAGCAGGACGTCGCGGATGCCGCCGACCATGCACAGCCGGGTGCGCTGCGCGAGCGCGCCGACGACCAGCCCGGCGATGAGGGAGATCCAGATGGGGGCGTGCATCGAGCCGGGGCCCTTTTCGCTGAAGAGGATGAACGCGGGCGCGGCGCAGAGCAGGCCGAAGAGGGCGACCTGGACGACCGACAGCCAGACGCCGTCGACGGCGGGCAGGGTGTAGGTGCGTTTCAGGCTGTAGCCGCGTTTGAGGAACTGCACGCCGCAGAGGATGCCGATCGCGAAGCCGACGAGCCCGACGATGGCGTTGAGGTCGCCGCCGGCGATCCGCAGGACCATGCGCAGCGGGCAGCCGAGGAAGACAAGCGCGGTGATCATGACGAACGCGCCGAGCACGAAGCGGGTCATCGGGGAGGAGCCGCCGCGGGGGAGGAACTCCTTCTTCACGGCCGAGACGATGAGCGCGCCGAGCACGAGGCCTATGATTTCAGGGCGGATGTACTGGACGACCGCCGCTTGGTGCATCCCGACCGCACCGGCGGTGTCGCGGATGAAGCAGGCGATGCAGAAGCCCATGTTTTTGGGGTTCCCGAACCAGACGAGCGCGGCGGCGATGACGCCGATGGCCACGCCGGCGAGGATGATTTTACGTTTTTCCTTCAATGCCAACACCTCAAAGCAGATTTGATTCGCATGCGTTTCTTTTGTTATTATAGTACAAATATTTGGCATATGGAAATTGAGATTTTGAATAAACCGACGGTATTTATAGATATCATCTATATATATGGCGCGGGAGGAAAAAGTGGCGTACAATAGAAGCCAGAATCTGCAAAGGAGGCCCCAGGAGATGCAAAAAGTATATTTCGACCACGCGGCGACCTCCTTTCCCAAGCCGCCCGAGGTCGTGTCCGCGATGGTGGCGTATATGGAACGGGTCGGCAGCAATGTGGGCCGCGGCGGCTACGCCTCCGCCTACGAAGCCGCCGGGACGGTGCTTGCCGCGCGTGAGCGGCTTTGCGCCCTGCTGGGCGGCCCCGACCCGCGCAACGTCATCTTCACCCTCAACGTCACCGAGGCGCTCAACATGATCCTCAAGGGCTTCCTGTGCCCCGGAGACCACGTCCTCGTGAGCGCGGTGGAGCACAACGCGGTCATGCGCCCGCTCGTGCAGCTTTCACAGACGGGTGTGGCGTTCGACCGCATCCCCTGCGACGGGGAGGGGGTCCTCTGTCTGGACGCGCTCGACGGGCTCGTCCGTCCCAGCACCCGCGCCGTCGTCCTGACCCACGCGTCCAACGTCGCGGGCACCATCCAGCCGGTCGCGCAGGTCGGCGCGTTCTGCCGCGCGCATGGTCTGCGCTTTATCGTCGACTGCGCGCAGACCGCCGGGATGGAACCCGTCGACATGGGCTCGATGGGCATCGACGCGCTCGCGTTCACCGGGCACAAGGGGCTGCTCGGACCGCAGGGGACGGGAGGGTTCCTTGTCACCGACGCCTTTGAGAAGGAGCTGGACCCGCTCATTTCTGGCGGGACGGGCAGCTTTTCCCACCTCGAGACGGTGCCCGCGCTGCTGCCAGACCGGTTCGAGGCGGGAACCTTGAACCTGCCGGGCATCTACGGCCTGCACGCGGCGCTCGGTTTCCTGGAGGAGACGGGGATCGATGTCATCCGCGCGTGGGAACGGGCGCTGACCGCGCGGTTCCTCGCGGCGGTGGCGGAGGACGGACGCATCCGCGTCGCCGGTCCCCGGACGGCGGAGGGGCGCACGGCGGTTGTCTCGCTCGATTTCCCCGGGCGGGACAACGCGGAGATCGCCTTCCGCCTCGACAGCGAATACGGCGTCATGACCCGCTGCGGCCTGCACTGCGCCCCCAACGCGCACCGGACGCTCGGGACCTACCCGCAGGGGACGGTGCGGTTCTCCTTCGGGTATGGGAACACGGAGGAAGAGATCGATTACGCGTCCGACGCGATCGGGCGCATCCTGAATGGATAGGAGGGCGCGGTATGGAGGACAGGACGGCGCTGCTGCGGGCGATCCCGCAGGTGGACGAGCTGCTCCGGGAGCCCGAGCTCGCCCGGGCGGCGCAGCAGCAGGGGCGGGCGGCGGCGCTCGGCGCGGTGCGCGCCGAGCTCGACGCGGTGCGCGCGTCGGTCCTGCGGGGCGAATGCCCCGCGGTGCCGCCGCCGTCCCTGCTGTGCGCAGCCGTTCTCGAACGGCTGCGCAGCGCGGGTTTCCCGCGCTTGCGCCGCCTCGTCAACGCGACGGGCGTGGCGCTGCACACCAATCTGGGGCGCGCGCCCCTCTCGGACGCGGCCCGCGAGGCGGTGCGCGACGCGACGGGCTGTTGCGACCTGGAATATGACCTCGAAACGGGGGAGCGGGGCAGCCGCGGCGCGCATGTGGAGCCTCTGCTGAAGGACTTCTGCGGGTGCGGGGACGCGCTCGTCGTCAACAACAACGCGGCGGCGGTGCTGCTCGCGCTGGCCGCGCTGGCGCGCGGGCGGGAGGTCGCCGTATCGCGTGGGGAGCTCGTGGAGATCGGGGACGGCTTTCGCATCCACGACATTTTGGAGCAGAGCGGCGCCCGGCTCAGGGAGGTCGGCTCCACCAACCGCACCGGTCCCGGGGACTATGAGGCGGCCTGCGCCGAAGGGGATGTGGCCGCGCTTTTGAAGGTGCATACGAGCAACTTCCGCGTCGTCGGGTTCACCGCGTCGGCGTCGGTCGGGGAGCTCGCGTCTCTCGCGAAGAGGCGGGAGATCCCGCTCGTCGTGGATTTGGGGAGCGGCGCGCTGCTGGAGGCGGGGGAGTACCCCTTTCCCGGCGAGCCGACCGTCCCGCAGACACTGCGGGAGGGCGCGGATGTCGTCTGCTTCTCAGGGGACAAGCTGCTCGGCGGCCCGCAGGCGGGCATCCTCGTCGGGAGGGCCACGCTGATCGAACGGATGCGCCGCCACCCGCTGGCGCGCGCCCTGCGCATCGACAAGCTCTCCCTCGCGGCGCTGGCCGCGACGCTGGAGAGTTACGCGGACCCGGCCCGCGCGAAGCGGGAGATCCCGGCGCTCCGGATGCTCTGCGCCCCGCCCGAAACCCTGCGGGCGCGCGCCGAGGAACTCTGCGGAATGATCGCGCGGCTGGGCGCGGACTGCGCCTGCGAGGTCGTCCCCACAGAACGCCCGGTGGGGGGCGGCTGCGCGCCGGGACAGCTCCTCAAGGGATCCGCGGTCGCGGTGACGGCGCGCGCTTTCGGCGCGGACGCGCTTGCCGCGCGGCTGCGCGCCGCGCCGGCCCCCGTTGTCGCGCGCATATCGGAGGGCAGGCTGCTGCTCGACGTTTCGACGATGCTGCCGGAGGAGCTTGCACCGGCGGCGGAGGCGGTGAAGGCCGGGTGCGGACCGTGAAGCGGATCGTGATCGGCACGGCGGGCCACGTCGACCACGGCAAGACGGCGCTCGTGCGCGCGCTCACCGGCATCAACGCCGACCGGCTCGCGGAGGAGAAGCGCCGGGGCCTGACGGTCGACCTCGGCTTTGCGTGGATGGAACTGCCGGGGGAGGTCCACGCCGACATCGTCGACGTGCCCGGCCACGAGCATTTTGTCAAGAACATGCTTGCGGGCGCGGGCGGGATCGACCTCGCGCTGCTGGTGGTTGCCGCGGACGAGGGGGTCATGCCCCAGACGCGGGAGCACCTTGTCATTTTGTCGCTGCTCGGCGTGCCGCGCGGCGTGGTCGTGCTGTCCAGATGCGACCTCGCGGACGGGGAGACCCGCGCGCTCGCGCGGGAGGAGATCGCCGAGGCTGTGCGGGGCAGCTTTCTGGAGGGCGCGCCGGTCGTGGAGACCTCCGCCCAAACGGGGGAGGGCCTCGACGCGCTGCGCGCCCTGCTCGCGGAGGAAGCCGCGGAGCTCCCGCCCGGGAATATCGACCGTCCCTTTTTCCTGCCGGTGGACCGGGCGTTTACCGTCCGCGGCTTCGGCGCCGTCGTGACCGGGACCGCGCTTGACGGGCAGGTGCGCCCCGGCGACCTGCTGACCGTCAGCCCCGGCGGAGCCCGCGTGCGGGTGCGCGGCCTGCAAAGCTGCGGCCGCGAGGCCGCGGCCGCCTTTGCGGGCCAGCGCGTCGCCGTCAACCTGGCCGGGGCGGAACCCGGCTCGCTCGCGCGCGGCGACGCGCTGGCGGCCGCACCGTCCGCGCGCGCAAACGCGCTGCTCGACGTGCGGCTGGCCGCGCACCCCGCCTCCGCCCGCGCGATCACCCACAACCAGCGGCTGCACCTCGCGCTCGGCACCGCCTGCGTCCTCTGCCGCGCGCGTCTGCTCGACCGGGAGGCCCTGGCGCCGGGCGAGAGCGGCTATGCCCAGCTGCTGCTCGAGCAGCCGGTCGCGGTCCGCCCGGGAGACCGGTTCGTCGTGCGGTTCTATTCTCCCGTCGAGACGGTGGGGGGCGGCGTGGTGCTCGACATCCCCGCCCGCCGCCACAGACGGCTTGACAGCGCCGTGCTCGCGCGGTTACAATGTTACGACGGGGCGGACGCGCGCGGCCGCCTGCGTTTCGACCTCGCCGAAGAGCCGATGACGCGGGAACAGGCGCGGGAGCGGCTCTTTTTTCTCTCGGACGCGGAATTTTCCACCGCGTGGGAGGGCCTGCTCGCGGACGGGGAAATCCGGTGCGCGGGCTTGCTCGCCCTGACGCCCGGGACACTCGCCCGCCTGCGGGAG
Organism: Anaerotruncus massiliensis (ex Togo et al. 2026); assembly: GCF_030825285.1. Taxonomy (NCBI): domain Bacteria; kingdom Bacillati; phylum Bacillota; class Clostridia; order Eubacteriales; family Oscillospiraceae; genus Anaerotruncus; species Anaerotruncus massiliensis (ex Togo et al. 2026). The sequence continues at coordinate 9,586 of NZ_JAPJQF010000047.1, read as the reverse complement.
GAGCTGCTCGGCGTCCTCGCGGATTATCACGGGGCGCATCCCCTCGACCGGGGGATGCCGCTTAACCTGCTGCGGGAACGGTTTCCCGGCGGACTGCCCGAGTGGTTCGCGGAGGAGGGCGCCGTCTCCCGCGCGGGGGACGCGCTCTCGCTGCCCGGCTTTGCGCCGGAGGGGACGGAACTCTATCGCCGTACCGCCGCGGAGCTGCTCGCTCTCTATGCGCGCGAGCCCTGCGCGCCGCCCGACCGGGCGGCGGCGCTCGCGGAATTTCCGCCGTCCGTGCCCGCTGGGCGGGTGTTTGATCTGCTGCTCGAGGCGGGCGAACTGGTCGAGGCCGCGCCGGGACTCTGCTTCACCCGCGCGGCGTGGGAGAGCGCCCGGGAAACGGCCCGCAATGTCGCCGGGGAGCGGGGAAGCGTCACGCTCTCCGGGTTGCGCGACGCGCTTGGAACCTCCCGGCGGTACGCGCAGGCGCTGCTCGAGCGGATGGACGCCGACGGCTTCACCCGCAGGGAGGGGGACGCGCATCTCCTGCGGGATTGACGGGCCGGTTACCTGCGCGGACAAAAAAACGCGCGGCGTTTTGCCGCGCGGATATGGGGGCGGATGGGCGCCGGTGTGCCTCCCGGTCTTCAAAACCGGTGTGGGCGGCGCAGAGCCGTCCGGGTGAGTTCGATTCTCACACGCCCCCGCCAAAATGAAAATCCCCGTGCGGACGCCTCGTCCGCACGGGGATTTGTTTGATGAAGCCTCTATTTGTTCCGGCCCGCGAAGGTGACGACAAGCGCGGCGATGGCGAAGGCCATCGCGCCGACCGTCAGGACCGAGCCGGGGACGCCGGCAACGAAGAAGCTGGCGGTGAGCAGCAGGATCGCGACGACCCAGAAGGCCTGGATGACTTTACGGTTCATGATGCATATCCTCGTCGATCAGTTTTTTGAGATACTCCGCCATGCTCATGCCGCGGCCCGCGGCATGAGCTTTGATTTTGTCCTTATAACCCTTGGGCGCCCAGAAGCGGATCTGTTCCAGATTCTCCCGCTGGTATTTCATCGTGGCGTTTTTGCTCGCTTCGTTGTAAGCCATGAGACCGACCCCTTCAATATTATAGCAATTATAGAACATTATTACAATGTTTACTGATCGTAACAGGGAATCGGCATTTTAGACGAAAATATTTTTGAAATTTGCACAGATCCGTTTATTGAAATATAGTGCACTATACATTAAAATATAAAAGGCGTCACGAAACGGTAAAAAACGATTGGAAAATCAGGATAATCCGGCTAGGACTATGAGGTCATTGGAAAATATTTCATACCTGCTTATGATAAAGGTATGGAGGGAGTGCTTTGAGAACGATTGAAATCGTAGCAAAGAACCTCAAATTCTACAGACAGCAGCGCGGCCTGACGCAGGAGGAACTGGCGTCGAAGGCTTATACCAGCGCGTCCTACATCAGCAGGATCGAACGGATGGTCGCCAACCCGTCGATCGAATCGCTCGACAGCATTGCCATGGCGCTGGGGCTTTCTCCGGCGGAGCTCTTCCGGATAGACGAGGTGGACATCCTCCCCGAGCAGTACGATGAATTCCGCCACCTGCGGGGGATCAGCAGCACCATGGAGCCGTGGCGGAAGTCCCTTTTTCTGCGTGTGGTATCTTCGACGCTCAATGCGCTGAGGGACTGGAAGCCGGTTGAGGAACCGGAAAAGACCGAACAGGAATAAGAAAAACAGCCGCCCGGAGGCGGCTGTTTTTTGATTGTTTTTCCGTTCAAGCGGTGACGTCCACGGTGCCCTTCGGCAGGGGATCGCAGCAGACGGGGTGGCTGGACGCGTCCTCCCCCCAGCCCGTCCGGCGGGCAGCTGGAGCACACCTCGGGCCAGGCCTCGCGGCATTTCGCCCCGAGCGCGGCCCTGCTGCGGCTGTTATTGTGTCCCGGCGATGGAAAGCGGTCAGAGGATGGGGTCGAGCAGCACCTCGACGGTGCCGCCGCACACCATGCCCGCCTGGCGCGCGTCGTTGTTGGTCATGTCGCAGAGGACGACGCGCGGCGCGCCCGACGCGAGGACCTCGGGCGCGGAGGCGACCACCCGCGCCTCGGCGGCGCCGCCGCCGATCGTGCCGTAGAGCGCGCCCTTTCCGTCGGCCAGCAGCTTGGAGCCGGTGCCGCGCGGCGCGGAGCCGCGCTTCTCGATGATGGTGGCGAGCATCATCGGTTCCCCCCGCGCGAGGCGTTCGAGTCCCTCGCGGCTGACGCTGCCCGCCGACAGCCCGCTGCTCACCTGGATGATCTCGGCCGCGATGCACACGGCGATCTCGGCGGGGGTTTCGGCCCCGATGCGCAGACCGATCGGGGAATGGACCCGCGCGAGCTGTTCCCTGGTATACCCCTCCCGCTCCATCTGCTCCATGACCACGGCGACCTTTTTACGGCTGCCGATCATGCCGCAGTAGGCGAAGCGGCGGGGGAGGATGCGTTCGAGGCAGAGGCGGTCGTCCGCGTGCCCCCGGGTGATGATGACGAAGTAGCTGCCGTCGGTGTAGGGGACCGACTCCATCGCCTGCGCGAAGGGCATGCAGAGCACCTGGCCGGCGCGCGGGAACCGCTCGCGGTTGGCGAACTCCTCCCGGTCGTCGATCACCGTCACGTCAAAGTCGAGCAGGGAACCAATCTCCGCCAGCGGCTTCGCGATGTGCCCGCCGCCGCAGATGATGAGCTGACGCCGCGCGCTCAACCGCTCGGCGAGCAGGTGCACGCCGAGGACCTCGGCGGAGAGCGGCCGGTCTCCGCCCGGCAGGGCGGCCGTCAGCTCCTCCCACAGCCCGCGCAGCCCCTCGTCATAGGGGACGAGGCCGTCCGCCGTCACGAGCGCCTTCTGGGCGGTGAGCGCGCGTCCCTCCCGTTCCCCCGCGAGGATGGTCAGCAGGTCGGCGCTGCCGCCCGCGTCGAGGATGTCGGCGAGCGTGCGGAAAAATAACCGGTTCACAGGACCCCTCCCCTCAGGTGCAGGACCGCCTCCAGCGCGCCGCCCGCGATGGCGCGCGCCTTGTCGGAAATGGTATGGCAGTATTCCACGATGCCGCGCGGGTCGATGTCGCCCGACTTCATCCCGCGCGTCACCGGGGTCCCCTCGGGCAGCATGCCGCGCACGACCCCGTCGATCAGGGCGCGCACCGGTTCCCCCTCCACGCGCGCGACGACGTCGCCCGCACGCACGAGCTGCCCGATCCTTGCCGCGGGGGCGAAGGGGCCGTCGGCGGGCGCGCGGATGATCCGCTCGGAGGTGTAGCCGCCGATGTCGCCGGGCACGCCGGTGTTGGCGATCGCGCTTCCCGCGTAGATCACGCGGCCGAGATAGTGCCCCCGCTTGGTCTCGACGACCGCGTGGCAGTCCGCGCCGGCGGTGAAGCCGGGGCCGAGCGCGATCACAACGGGCGCGTCGGTGATTCTGGTGCCGAGGTTGCGCTTGGCGAGCACCGCGTCGATGACGACGGGGGGGCGCAGCGTTTCGATCGCGGACGCCTCGGGGTCGACGAGCACCGCGATTTCGCCCTCCCCGGTGATCCGCAGCGCGTCGGCGGGGTCGCGCGCGAGCCGCGCCGTCACCCCTTCAATCTCGGCCGCGCCCTCATAGACCGCGCGGGAAAACGCGACGGTGCAGCGCACGGCGGTGGGACGGGCGATGTCGGTCATGACGACCTGGAAGCCGCAGTTGTGCAGCCGCCAGGCCACGCCGGTGGCGAGGTCGCCCGCGCCCTTGATGAAGATCAGCATGTGATTTCCGCCTCCTGTCTGAGCGAAAGAATGAGTACTTTTTCAATGCCGCCCGCACGGAGCAGGGCGGCGGCTTGCTCCCCCTGTTCCCGCAGGGCGGGGGTGTCCGCCTGGTTGAGCAGCACGGTGGGGGAAAACCTCCCGTAGCCCGCGAGCAGCAGCCGGGCGATGATCCCGGGGGTCACGGAGGCCCCCTCCGGGATGCCGAGCGCCTCCCGCGCGAGCGGGGCGCGGTGGCAGACTTCGTCGACCGGCCTGCCGAGCGCCGACAGCCCCGCCACGGCGATCACCCGGCCGGTCCCCTCCGGGATGACCGGCTCGGTGGAGTTCGGAAACTTCACCGGCAGCCGCCGGGAGCCGTCCGCCTCGAGGAAGAGCGCGTCGGTGTGCGCCGCGAGCCACGCGAGCGTCTCGGGCGCGGGCGCGGCGAGTTTCCCGGGGGCGCCCCGCGCCGGCGTGCCGGCAACGGCGATCCGCCCGCCCGCGAGCGCCCGTTCCAGCGCGCCGGGATCGCCGTCGCAGACGACCGCGACGCGGCCGTCTGCCGCGGGGCGCAGGATGTGGGTGGTCGTCCCCGCGCCCACGCGCAGCCCCCGCCGCGCATATTCCCCGGCGAGCGCGTACATGAGGGTGGTCTTGCCCCCCGCGCCCACGATGGACACGATCCGTTCCCGCCCGGGGCAGAGCCCCAGCCGTTCAGAGAGCTCCATGCGTTTTCCCTCCTTCGGCGTCCCGGAACTGCCCGAGCAGAAATTCCGCCAGCGCGCGCGCGGCGGGGGAGAGGCGGCCGTCCCTGCGCTGAACGAGGTAGAGCCGCCGCCCGAGCGCGCCCCCCTCGAGCGGGAAGGCGAGCAGCAGCCCGAACCGCTCAAAATCGGCGGCGGCGCGCCGGGAGAGAATGGAGATCCCCAGACCCTGGGACACGGCGCGCTTTATCGCCTCGGGGTCGTCCATCTCGGCGGCGACCTTCAGCCGTTCGGGCGAGACCCCGATCTCCTCGAGGAACCGCTCGAACTCGCGGCGGGTTCCTGACCCGGCCTCCCGCTGGATGAACTTCTCCCGCAGCAGCAGCGAGCGGGGAAAGCCCTCCCGCGGCAGCGCCTGGTAGCGTTCAGTGTTGGGGGTGACGACGACGAGCTCGTCGCCGCACAGGTCGTGGAAGACGCAGCGCGGGGAGGGGATCGCGGTGCCGGTCATGCCGAGGTCGGCGGTCCCCTCCGCGACCTGCCGGACGACGGCGGCGCTGTCACAGCGGAGACTGCGCACCGCCGCGTCGGGATGGGTGCGGCCGAAAGCGGCGGCCGCTCCGGGCAGGACGTACTGGGCCGGGATGCTCGACGCGGCGACGGTGACGATCCCGCCGACGGGCGGGGCGGAGGAGGTGACGGCGGCGATCGCGTCGTCCCGCAGGCGGAGCAGCTTCTGCGCGTAGGCGTAGAGCCGCTTGCCCTCCTCGGAGGGGTAGACCTCCTTGGTGGTGCGCACGACGAGCTGCACCCCGAGCTCCCGCTCAAGGGAGCGGATGTGTGCGCTGATCGTCGGCTGGGTGAGGAAGAGCCGCTCCCCCGCGCGGGAGAAGCTGCCGAGGCTCACCACGGCGGAAAACGCCTCGAGCTGTTTAAAATCCAACCGCCCGCCTCCCTTCGGAAGAGTCCGACTTTTCATCCATTATACCAAAATCCGCCCCAAAAGTCATCCTTTGAGGCTTGTTTTTTTAGGCAAAGTGGGCTATGCTATAGATAATCCCGATAGATCCATGATAGCACAACCCGGCAGGATTTACCATCCCCGGGCGCGGGATATGGGAAATCGCACGGAAGGGAGGCTCGCATCGTGGCGGAACAGGAAAAACGGCTCACCCAAATGACCTCCACGGCCGGTTGAGCGGCCAAAGTCGGACCGGGGGTCCTCGCACAGGTTCTGTGCGGCTTACCAAAGTTCCACGATGAAAACCTGCTGGTCGGCTTCGACACCAGCGACGACGCCTGTGTCTACCGCATCAGCGACGAGCTCGCGCTTGTGCAGACGGTCGATTTCTTCCCGCCGGTGGTGGACGATCCCTACGCCTTCGGGCAGATCGCGGCGGCCAACGCCCTCTCGGACATCTATGCGATGGGCGCCGTCCCGAAGCTCGCGATGAACCTGCTCTGCTACCCCTCCTGCCTGCCGCAGGAGACGGTGCGGGCGATTCTGGCGGGCGGCGCGGACAAGGTGCGCGAGGCGGGCGCGGCGCTCGCGGGCGGGCACACGATCCAGGATAACGAGCCCAAATACGGCCTCTGCGTCAGCGGCTTCGTCGATCCGCGCAGGATCCTCGCGAATGCCGGCGCGCGGCCGGGCGACCTACTGATCCTCACCAAGCCCCTTGGGGTGGGCGTGCTCAACACCGCCGCGAAGGCGGAGCTCATCACGCCCGAGGCGTTCGCCCCGGTGATCGCGTCGATGTCCGCGCTCAACCGCGCGGCGGCGGAGATCGCGGCGGACTTCCCAGTCAGCGCCTGCACCGACGTGACCGGCTTCGGCCTGCTCGGGCACGCGTTCGAGATGGCGGAGGGCTCGGGCGTCACAGTCCGGCTCTTTTCCGGGGAGCTCCCCCTGCTGGAGGGCGCGGCGGATTTGGCCGAAATGGGCATCCTGCCCGCCGGGGCCTACGCCAACCGCGACTATGTCGGGGAGCGCGCCGCCTACGGCGCGGGGGTGCCGCGCGTGCTGCGCGACCTGCTTGCCGATCCGCAGACGTCGGGCGGCCTGCTGCTCGCGGTGCCGAAAGCGCAAGCGGACGAACTGCTGCGCCGCTTGAAGGACGTTTTGCCAAGCGCGGCCGTGATTGGCGAGGCGGTCGAACGCCGGGCGGCCGCGATCGTTGTGGAATAGAAGCGGAGGACGGCTGATCAATCAGCCGTCCTCCGGCTTTTCCCCGCTCGGGGAGGGGCGCGCCGCCCGGGCGCGGTGAGAAAACGGATAAAAAAGGGGACGGTTCCAAGAACCGTCCCTTTTGTTATTCCGGCGAGAACTCAAAACCGTTTCCCCAAAGCCCGAGTCCGCGGATAACCTTGATCATTACGGCGCTACCGGCAACTTGCACAGTGTGTTCCGCATACTTTTTAGCTATTATAACATGTGCTTTTCACAAAGGCAAGAGAAAATCCGCGGCAAGAAAACAAAATATGAAAGATGTACATACGTAACATACAGCTGTTACGTGCGAAAAAACGCCAATGCGCTCTTGCCTTTTCTGCGCGGATTTGCTATACTATCCTCGTATCCGCCGGTATGATGGAATTGGCAGACGTGACGGACTCAAAATCCGTTGGTAGCGATACCGTGCCGGTTCGACCCCGGCTACCGGCACCAAAAAGGCCCCCGGGCGACTGTATTCAGTCGCCCGGGGGCCTTTTCCGTTTCACGCAGGCCGCACGGGGACCGCGTCATGCGGCCCCTTTTCCGCCCTTTTTCCCAGGTGCGAGCGAGAGCAGCGCCCCGAGCAGGATGCCCGCGGCGGCGGGCGGCACCCAGCCGAGCCCAAGCCCCGCGAGGGGAATGCTCTTCATCGCGGGGGTGAGGACGGGGATGGAGAGATGGGCGTCCGCGAGCGCGTAGAGCACGCTGGCGGTCGCGGTGAAGAGGATGGAGACGGGATAGATCTTCCCGAGCGGAGCGATCCAGCGGTGGAAAAAGGAGAGCAGGATGAGCACGATCGCCACCGGATAGATCGCGCCGAGCACGGGAACCGAGACGGCGAGGATCTGGTTGAGGCCGAGGTTGGCGATCGCCATGCTCATGAGCGCAAAGAAGAGTGCCCACCAGCGATAGGAGACGCGCGGGAACAACTCGTGGAAGTACTCGCTGCAGCAGCTGATGAGGCCGATGCAGGTGTTGAGGCAGGCGATGACGAAGACGGCGGCGAGCAACACGCTCCCAAAGGGTCCGAAGAGGGCGGAGACGAGCCGGGTGAGGGCCTCCGCGCCGTTTTGGCTGCCGGGGAACGCGCTCCCCGAAAGGGCGCCGATATGGGCGAGCATGGCGTAGACGGCCAGCAGGACAGCGCCGGCGAGCCAGCCGGCACGGACGGTGCCGCGCACGACGGCGCCGTCGTCCTTAACGCCGCCCGCGCGGATGTTGAGGGCGATGACGATGCCGAAGTTGAGCGCGGCGATCGTGTCCATCGTCTGGTAACCGACGAGAAACCCCTGCACCGCGGGGTTGGACGCGTACGCGTCCGTCACCGCGCCGTACCCGCCCGGGGGCCGCAGGGCGCAGCCCAGAAAGATGACGAGGATGAGCAGCAGCAGGGTGGGACAGAGGACCTTGCCCAACCGGTCGGTGAGCTTTTCCGGCTTGAGGGCGAGCAGGAGCGCCACACCGAAGAAGAGGGCGGAGTAGCCGAGCTGAAGGAGTCCGAACGGTGCGTCCGGCGGGAGGAAGGGGGAGACGGCCATTTCAAAGGAGGTGCTGGCGGTGCGGGGAATGGCGAGGCAGGGCCCGATGGAAAGATAGATGAGCATCGTATAGACGGCTGCAAAGCGCGGATGTACCCGTCCGGCCAGCCGGGAGAGCCCGCCCGACCGCGCCACGGCGACCACCCCGAGGATGGGGAAGCCGATGGCGCTGAGCGCGAACCCGGCCATGGCGGGCCAGGTGCTTGTCCCGGCCTGCGCGCCGAGAAAGGGCGGGAAGATCAGATTCCCCGCCCCGAAGAACATTGAAAAGAGGGTGAACCCCACCAAAAGCAATCGTTTTCCCTGCAGCTGCATGACATCCTCCCCGTTCCTTGAAAATCACCGTTTCCATTTTATCATGCATAGCGGGCGCTGGCAATGTGAAAACACTCCATACCGGTCCGCTCCCGCGGCCCCGGTTGCGACGGTTGCGGCGGTCAGGCGTCGGGGTAGGGGCCGATGCGCGTGATCGTCAGGTAGGCGTTGCGGTAATCGGGCGTAGCGGGGAGGGATACGGGGGTGTTGTTGTCGGTGGCTGCGACGTGCAGGCCCACCCATGTCTGCGCGCCCAGCCGGCTGATGATCGAGCCGCTCACCATCGTGTTCGCCGTGAGCGGGACCCGCCCGGCCACGTCGTACCCGCCGGGCGTAAAGGAGACGGTGCAGTACCCCGGCGTACCCGTCGTCGCGCGCACGCCGTATTCGATCAGGTAGAGCCCCGCGATCCCGACGATGAGGTTCTGGCGGTTGTTGGAAAGGGAAAAATTGTGCAGGCTGCCCGTCTGGTCGAAGGTGACCAGACCGTAGTTGGGCCCGTTGAAGGTCTGTGCGCCGTGACTCGAAAGGGAAGCCGCCGCGCCGATGACCGGCCCGGTCGGTCCCGTCGCACCTGTCGGCCCTGTCGCGCCTGTGGGACCTGCTTCTCCCGTAGGTCCCGTGGCTCCGGTGGGTCCGGCCGGGCCTGTCACAGAAGCGCCTGCCGCGCCCGTGGGCCCCGTGGGGCCGGTGCCGCCTGTGGCGCCCGTCGCGCCGGTGGCTCCTGTGACGCCGGCAGGCCCGGTTGGACCGGTTGGACCTGTCACAGAAACGCCTGCCGCGCCCGTGGGCCCCGTGGGGCCGGGACCGCCCGCAGGCCCTGCCGCGCCCGTGTTTCCGGTGGGTCCCTGCGGACCTGTCGGTCCGGTTGTACCCGCAGGTCCCGTGACGCCCTGCGCGCCGATGGGCCCCTGCGCGCCGACGGGGCCCTGCGGACCAGCTGGTCCGGTGGCGCCGGCGGGTCCCGCCGGCCCGGTCGCCCCGGTGTTCCCCTGTGGGCCGGCCACTCCCGTGTTCCCGGTGGGACCGGTGGGCCCTGTCAAGCCGGGAA
>NZ_JAPJQF010000046.1:0-21411 GCF_030825285.1 Anaerotruncus massiliensis (ex Togo et al. 2026) | reverse complement strand
CCGCGGTGTCGGCGGGGGCTGCCGGGGCCGGGGTCGGCTCGGCGGCCGGCTTGGAGCCGCAGGCGGAAATGGAGATCAGCATCAGGCCCGCGAGCACGATTGCCAGGAATTTTTTCATTTTGTTTTCCTCCTTAACAATTGGTGGCTATTTTAACACGGGAGTCCTCCCGCAGGAGCGACGGGTTATTTCGCGGCGGAAGCCTTCTTGTTGCGGTAGATGTCGAGCAGCACCGCGAGGATGACCACGAGGCCGGTGAAGAAGGTCTGGAAGTGGCCCTGCAGGCCCATCGACATGAGGCCGGTCTTGAGCACGCTCATGAGCAGCGCGCCGATCAGGGTGCCGGACATGGTGCCGATGCCGCCGGACATCGAGGTGCCGCCGATGATGACCGCCGCGATGGCGTTCATCTCGAGGCCGTTGCCGGTGCCGGGGATGATGGTGGTGTATGTAGCCGCGTAGACGATCGCGGAAAGGCCGCAGAAGAAGCCGCAGACGGTGTAGACGAGGGTCTTCCATTTGATGACATTGACGCCAGACAGCCGGACGGATTCCTCGTTGGAGCCGATCGCGTAGGTGTAGCGGCCGAAACGGGTCTTGTTGAGCAGGAGCATCGCGATGAGGAAGAAGACGAGCATGTAGACGATGCCGGAGGGGAAGCCGCCGGGGGTCTTGTAGAAGACCGCCTTGTAGCCGCCGTCCGCGTCGAAGCCGGAGGGGAAGCGCTGGGTCTGCACCTTGGTGATGATCGAGCCGAAGCCCTGGGTCATCATCATCATGCCGAGCGTGGCGATGAAGGGGGGGAGCTTGAGGCGGGAGACGAGCGTGCCGTTGATGAAGCCCACGAAGGTGGCGATGATCACGATGACCACCAGGCAGAGCCAGATGTTGACGCCCTTGGTGTAGAGGTAGCCCGCGATGAGGGCGGACATCATCATGTTGGTGCCGATCGACAGGTCGATGCCGCCCGTGATGATGACGAAGGTGATGCCGAACGCCATCATCCCGACATAGTAGGTGCTGTCGAGGATGCTGACGAGGGTGCCGGCGGAAAAGAAGTTCTTGCCAAAGAAGCAGAAGAAGATATACAGGATGACCAGCGCCGCGGGGGCGAGGAGTTTCTGAATGTTGAGTTTTTTAGCTGTGTTCCCCATAACCAACGACCTCCGTTAATTTCTCATAGTGGCGTATTTCATGATGACCTCCTGCGAGGCGTCCTGGATATCCAGGATCTTGGTGAGCCTGCCCTCGCACATGCATACGACCCGGTCGCTCATGCGCAGGACCTCCTGCAGCTCGGAGGAGATCATGATGATCGATTTGCCCTCATGCGCCAGCTCGTTCATGAGCTTGTAGATTTCGCTCTTGGCGCCGACGTCGATGCCGCGCGTGGGCTCGTCGAAGATGAGGATGTCGCAGTTTTTGACCAGCCACTTGGCGATGATGACCTTCTGCTGGTTCCCGCCCGAGAGGTTGCGGATGAGCTGGGAAACAGACGGCGTCTTGATGTTGATCCTGCCGACGTACTCCTGCGTGGCCTCGCGGATCTTGCGGTCGTCGACGAAGCCGGCGCGGGAGAATTCCTCGAGGTTCGCGAGCACGGTGTTGTCCGCGACGGACAGCCCCACCGCGAGCCCGAACCGCTTGCGGTCCTCCGAGAGGTAGCCGATGCCGGCCCTGACCGCGTCCTCGGGGGTTTTGATGTGGAGTTCCGTGCCGTTCTTGCGGATGACGCCCCCGTCGCGGGGGTCGGCCCCGAAGATGAGGCGCGCCGTCTCGGTGCGCCCGGCGCCCATCAGACCGGCAAAGCCGAGGATCTCGCCCTTATGTAGCTGGAAGGAGACGCCCTTGACGTCCTTGGAGACGAGGTTTTCCACCTCGAGCACGACCGGCGCGTCGGGGGGGACGTTGCTCACCGTCTTGGGCTCCTCGTAGATGGTGCGCCCGACCATCGCGTTGATGATCTCGTCGAGGTTGGTGTCCTTCGTGTTGAGGGTGGTGATATACTCGCCGTCGCGCATGACGGTGATGCGGTCGGTGATCTCCATGATCTCGTCCATGCGGTGGGAGATGTAGACCATCGTGACCCCGCGGTCCCGCAGGTCGTTCATCGTCTTGAAGAGCTCGGTGATCTCCGCCTCGGTGAGGGCCGCTGACGGCTCATCCAGGATGAGCACCGACGAATCGAAGGAGATCGCCTTGGTGATCTCGACCATCTGCTGCTTGCCGACGGTGAGGGAGCCGACCTTGTCGGTGGGCCTGATCGTCAGCTTGAGGTGGTCGAAGAGCTTCTGGGTGGCGGCGTTGATCTGGTCGTCGTGGAGGAAGAAGCCCTTGCACTCCCGCCCGATGAAGATGTTCTGGGCGGCGGTGAGGTGGTTCATCAGGTTGAGCTCCTGGTGGACGATCGAGATGCCCGCCTCCTGGGCCTCCTTCGGGTTTTTAAACTGGACCTCTTTGCCGTTGTAGATGATCTTGCCCTCGTCCGCCTTGTAGATGCCGGTGAGCACCTTCATCAGCGTCGACTTACCGGCGCCGTTTTCTCCGACGAGCGCGTGGATCTCCCCGCGCCGCAGTTCAAGGTGGCATTGTTTCAGCGCGTGGACGCCCTGGAAACGCTTGTCGATTCCGACCATCTGGAGGATGACCGGGCTTTCCGGGCTGGTATGTTCACTCACAGCAGAATCACCCCTATTGGTTGTATTTGTCAACATACTACAAAAAATAATAATAATGAATAAATAAATTATATAATTTGACATATGTTGCCCGCTGATTTTCATTATAGAGGCTTCTCCGGGGGAATCCCATAGAGAATTTTCCATAAATTGTTCAAATTTTTACTTTTCAGGGAAAATTCTCTTGTAAGGCCGGGTGTTTTCCGATAACATGAAAATGAACAGAAATAGACATTTCCAGAAAGGCACAGGCGTCAACATGTACAAAATCATGCTTGCGGAGGATGAACTTGAGGTTTTGGGCGCGATGCTCCGGACGATCCGCTGGACCGAGCACGGCTTCGACCCGCCGGTCGGCTGCCGCGACGGGCGGGAGGCGATCGAAAAGCTCGAGGGGGGCTTTGTGCCCGACGTGCTGATCACCGACATCTGCATGCCCTTTGTCGACGGACTCGAGCTCACCCGCTATATCAACGAGCACCTGCCCAACACCGTGGTGGTGATTCTCACCGGCTACGACGACTTCCAGTACGCCCACCGGGCGATCAAGATGCAGGTCTACGACTATGTCCTCAAGCCGGTCACCCCGGCGAGCATCAACGAGCTGACCGACCGGCTCAGGGGGGAGCTCGACGAGCGCCGGCTGCGCAACCTCGACGACTCGATGCAGATCGTCGCCAGCTACTTCTTAAATCAGCTCATGACCCGCCGCCTCGACGCGAAGCGGATCGAGGAGAGCTGCCGCGCGCACAAGCTGGACTTCGCGGGGCGCTACCACATCGCGGCGGTGCTCGACGTGGACCTGCGCGCGCCCGCGACGGAGGACGACGGCGGCAACCTCGAGCTGATGCGCTACGGGCTGGCGAACATCGCGCAGGAGCTCTCGGAAAACAGCCACGGGACGCTGGCCTTCCAGGGCAACGACGGCCTGACCAAGCTGATCATCAGCTCCGGGGAGCGCGACGGCCTCTACGCGGCCGCCATCGGACTCTGCCGGACGATCTCCAAGACGGCGGGCGCCGCGCTGCAGGTGCCCGTCTCGGGCGGCATCGGGGACCCGGTCGCCTACCTCGACGAACTGCACCTCTCCCACGGGCAGGCGATGACCGCGCTGGGCTACCGGTTCTTCTACGGGGAGTCGAGCGTCACCTGCGTGGCGGACGTCGACATCCGGGAGACGCGGGACATCGACTATTTCAGCTGCGAGCGGCGGCTGGAGGCCGCCGTCAAGACCCTCGACCGGGAGGGCGCCCGCGCCGCCGTGCACGACCTGGTCGGGCAGCTCCGCTCCGGCCACGTCCCCTTCGAGCGGTGCGTGCTCTACAGCCAGAAGCTGATGATGACCCTCATCGGGCTCACCGACGAGCTGATCGGCGGCGCCGAGGTGGAGTCGCTCGAAAAGACGTGGGAGCAGTTCAACTTCTATTCCGCCCCGACGCTCGGGCGGCTGGAACGGATGATCGACGAGGTGTGCGACAAGGCGTTCAAAATCCTCGCCCTCACCAAGAGCGACACCGCCGCCGCCCAGGTGAGCAAGGCGGAAAAATACATCCGCGAGCACTACGGCGACCCGAGGCTCTCCCTCAACATGATCACCGAGCACCTCGCGATCAGCACGAGCTATTTCAGCGCGATCTTCAAGTCGCGCACCGGCGCGACCTTTGTGGAATACCTGACCCGGGTGCGCATGGAGAAGGCCCAGCAGATCCTGGCCTTCACCGACCGGCGCACCTATGAGGCCGCGGAGGACGTGGGCTTCTCCGACCCGCACTATTTCAGCGTGACATTCAAGCGGGTGACGGGCATGACGCCCAAGGAATACCGGGAGTTCAGCCGGCGCGGCGACACCGCGCCTCAGGCCTGAGCCGGGGGAGGGAAGACGTGCGGAAGGTTTGGAAAAAACTGAGGAAGGCGCTCAATCCCTACAGCGTGCGCGGCACGATGATCCTGTCCTTCATGCTGCTCATCTCGATCATCGTGCTGCTCGTTTCACTTGTCTCCTACTACTACACGATGAACGATATCGAGAGCATCTCGATCAACTACACCGTGCGCCTGCTCGGGGAGATCAACGCGAGCATCGACTCCTACATAGACAACATGAAGAGCATGGCGAAGGTGGTCGTCGAGAACAAGGACGTGCGGGACGTGATGGCCTTCTATAACCGGCACCACGACAAGCGCCTCTCCTACATCGAGGAGAAGGAGCTGGAACGGCTGCGCGCGAATGCGGCCGCGCACATGAACATTGTGGCGAACACCCGCAGCGACATCACCAACATCGCGGTGATCTCCAAGTATAAGGACGTCGTGCTCAGCGACGTCGAAAAGGAGGTCAACGAGAACTCCGAGTTCAACGTCACCGACTGGTACCTGAAGCCGATGTCCTACAAGGACGAGATCGTCGTCTCCCCCTCCCACGTGCAGAACCTCGTGTCGGGGGAGTACAAGTGGGTCATCTCGATCTCCAAGTCGGTGCTCGACCCCGAGACGGGGGAGGTCACGGGCGTCATGGTGATCGACCTCAACTACCGGTCGATCGAGGCGATCTGCGAAAACGCCCAGCTGGGCAAGAACGGCTACATCTACCTGATTGACCGGCACAAGAACATCATCTACCATCCCCAGCAGCAGCTCCTCTACTCGGGCATCAAGAGCGAGCTCGTCGAGGAGATCCTCAAGATGCGGGACACCTACCTGCGGGACGATGTGAACAACCGCATCTACACCCGCAACTACTCCGAGCTGACCGGCTGGAGCGCGGTGGGGGTGGTGAACGTGGATGAGCTGATCAAGGACAAGAGCAGCATCATCGACTTCTATTTCCGCCTCGCGGGGATCTCGATCCTCTTCGCGATGACCTTCGCGGTGCTCATCTCCACGACGATCACCAACCCGATCAAGATGCTTGAGAACACGATGCACGAGGTCGAGGTGGGCAACTTCGACGTGCGCTCGGAGATCGAGCTCAACAACGAGATCGGCCACCTCAGCAAGACCTTCAACGTCATGATCTCCCGCATCAAGGACCTGATGGAAAAGACGGTGCGGGACGAGGAGGAGAAGCGCAGAAGCGAAATCCGCGCCCTCCAGGCGCAGATCAACCCGCACTTCCTCTACAACACCCTCGACACGATCATCTGGATGTCGGCGGGCGGCAAGAACGACGAGGTCGTGGAGGTCACCTCCGCGCTCGCGCGGCTCTTCCGCACGAGCATCAGCAAGGGGGAAAACCTCGTCACGCTGCTCAACGAGGTGGAGAACATCAAAAGCTACCTCACCATCCAGAAGATGCGCTACGAGGATAAGCTCTCCTGGCGGGTCGACGTGCCGCCCGGGCTGCTCGGGCTGATGACCCCCAAGCTCATCCTCCAGCCGATTGTTGAAAACGCCGTCTACCACGGCGTCAAGATGAGCCAGGCGGGCGGCGAGATCGCCATCTCGGCGCGCACCGAGGGGGAACGGCTGACCATCACGATCGCGGACAGCGGCGTGGGCATGACGGCCGAGCAGCTGGAGCAGCTCTTCGTCCCGCGCCCCGACACCGACCGGGGGATCGGTGTGATCAACGTCAACAACCGCATCCGCCTCTGCTTCGGGGAGGAATACGGACTGCACTATTTCTCCGCGCCCGGCGAGGGCACCCGTGTGGAAATCTGGCTGCCGGTGATCGAAGGCGGTGATGAAGATGATGTTTAAAAGGCGCTATTTCCTGCTGCTGGCAGCGCTGTTCTTCTGCTTTGGGGCGCTGCTCTTCTTCTTTGTCCACGAGGGCCGCCTGCTGCTCCCCGAGGAGGAGCCGGCCGCGCGCTACAACATCCAGGTGATCTTCAAGGCGCTGGCCAACCCGCCCGACTTCTGGCGGGTGGTGGAGCAGGGGGTGCAGTCGGCCGCCGCGGAATACGGCGTCAACTGCGAGGTGACCGCCCCGCCGATGGAAAAGGACGTCGACCGCCAGATCGAACTGGTGCGGGAGGCGATCGCCAAGCACCCCGACGCGATCATCCTGGCGGCGAGCGACTATGAGCGGATGGTCCCCGTCTGCAAGGAGGTGACCGACGCGGGCATCCTGCTCGTGACGGTCGACAGCGACGTCAACTACGACGGGCGGCGGTGCTTCGTCGGCACCGACAACGTCGCGATGGGCCGCAAGCTCGCCGAGCTGGTGGACGAGGCGGTCCCGCCCGAGCAGAAGATCGGCGTGATGGGCCATGTCGAGGGGGCGCGCACGGCGGTGGAACGCCGCGACGGGCTCGTCGGAAACGTCGCGGGCGGGATGGAGCGGGTGGCCGCGCTCGACTACTGCGACGGCTCGGAGATCGTCTCCCGGCAGCGCACCAAGGAGATGCTCATCGCGCATCCGGAGATCCGCTGTATGGTGGGGCTCAACGAGTCGTCGGCGCTCGGCGTGGCCAATGCGATCCGGGACCTCGGGCTGGAGGGGAAGGTCGGGCTGATCGCCTGCGACAGCTCGGAAAAGCAGATCCAGTTCATGGAGCAGGGGACGATCCAGGCGTTCGTCATCCAGAACCCCTTCAACATGGGGTACCTGAGCGTCTCCAACACGGTTTCAATCCTCCAGGGCAGGACGGTGCCCGAGGTGGTCAACACCGACAGCGTGATCATCAAGAAGGAGGACCTCTACAAAAAGGAAAACCAGAAGCTGATGTTCCCGTTCACGAGCGTGGAATAAATCAAGAGGAAAAGGGTGTCATGAGATGAAAAAGAGACTGCTGGCATTTGATTTCGGCGCGTCGAGCGGCCGTGCCATGCTCGGGGAATTCGATGGTGAGCGCATTGCGCTCACCGAGGTTCACCGCTTCGACAACAACCCCGTCACGGTGCGCGGGACCTTCTACTGGGACGTGCTCGCGCTCTTTCACGAGATCAAGCAGGGCATCACCAAGGCGAAGGCGCTGGGCAATTTCGAGAGCATCGGCATCGACACCTGGGGGGTGGATTTCGGCCTGCTCGACCGGCACGGCGACCTGATGCAGAATCCCGTCCACTACCGCGACGCCCGCACCGCCGGGATGATCGAGGAGGTCTGCGGGATCATCGGCCGCGACGAGCTCTACCGGGCGACCGGCAACCAGTTCATGGAGCTCAACACGATCTTCCAGCTCTATTCCCTCGCGCAGAAGCGCCCCGAGCTGCTCGAGCGCGCCAGCCGCGCGCTGCTCATGCCCGACCTCTTCGGCTACCTGCTGACGGGCGGGCAGGCGTCGGAATATTCGATCGCCTCCACCACCCAGCTCATGGACCCGCGCACCCACGAGTGGAACAAAGGGATCATGCGGCGGCTGGGGATCCCCGAGGACCTCTTCCCCGACATCGTGAAGCCGGGCACCCCGCTGGGCGTCCTGTCGGACGACATCCGCGAGGAGCTGGGCGTCGGACCGGTGAAGGTGGTCTCGGTGACGGGTCACGACACCGCCTGCGCGGTCGTGGCCGCGCCCGCGACGGAGGAGGATTTCATCTACATCTCCTGCGGCACCTGGTCCCTCTTCGGCACCGAGCTTCGGGAGCCGGTCATCGGGGAGAAGAGCCTGCGTTACAACATCACCAACGAGGGCGGCTACGGGTACACGGTGCGGTTCCTCAAAAACATCATCGGCCTCTGGATGATCCAGGAGACCCGCCGCCAGTACCGCCGCGAGGGGGAGCAGTACAGCTACAACGATCTCGAAAAACACGCGCTGGCCTCCGAGCCCTTCCGCTACTTCATCGACCCCGACGCGCCCGAATTCGTCGCGCCGGGCAACATCCCCCGCCGCATCCGCGCCTTCTGCGGGCGCACGGGGCAGGGGGAGCCGCAGACGGTCGGCGAGATCATGCGATGCATCTACGAGAGCCTCGCGCTCAAGTACCGCTGCGCCTTCGACCAGATCCGCGACTGCACGGGCAAGGACTACCACAGCATCCACATGGTCGGCGGCGGCACCAAGGACAATCTCCTCTGCCGCATGGCGGCCTCCTCCACCGGCTGCCGGGTGGTGGCCGGGCCGATCGAGGCGACCGCGCTGGGCAACATCGCGGTGCAGCTGATGGCGCAGGGGGACATCGGCGACGTGTGGGAGGCGCGGAGGATCATCTCCAACTCCTTCGAGCCGGTCGAATACCTGCCGGAGGACGTTCCTGCGTGGGAGGCGGCCTACGCGCGCTTTAAACAGTATATCCTGCCCGGGGGATGAGACCGGGAAAGGGACGGTGCGGGCCGTCCCTTTCTTTTTTCATAGGATTACGACCAATTTTCGGAAAATAACGAATTAACTTTTGCGGGGCGATTGTGTAAAATTGGACACAGGCAATAAAAATATCCGGACGGTGCGTCCGGATTTTGTTCAACAGTCAAACTGAAGGAGGTCATTTCATGAGTTATCCGAAAATTGGCATCCGGCCGGTCATCGACGGCAGGTGGGGCGGCGTCCGCGAGAGCCTCGAAAACCAGACGATGGGCATGGCTTACGCGGCGGCGGAGCTGATCTCGAAGAACCTTACATATCCCGACGGCACCCCGGTCCAGTGCGTCCTCGGCTGCACGACGATCGGCGGCGGCGCGGAGGCGGCCAAGGTGGCCGAGCAGTTCTCCACCGAAAACGTTGTGGCGACCCTGTCGGTCACCCCCTGCTGGTGCTACGGCAGCGAGACGATGGACCTCGACCCGCTGACCATCAAGGCGGTCTGGGGCTTCAACGGCACCGAGCGCCCCGGCGCGGTCTACCTCGCGGCGGCCATGTCCGCCCACGCGCAGCGGAATCTGCCCGTCTTTTCGATCTACGGCCACGACGTGCAGGACGCCGACGACACCTCGATCCCGGCGGACGTGTCAGAGAAGCTGCTGCGGTTCGCGCGCTGCGCCGTCGCGGTGGGGCTCATGCGGGACAAGGCGTACGTCAACCTCGGCGGCGTCGCGATGGGCATCGCCGGCTCCAACTGCAACGCCGACTTTTTCCAGAAATATCTGGGCATCCGCGCCGAGTGGGTCGACATGACCGAGATCGTCCGCCGCATCACGCTGGAGATCTACGACCATGACGAGTATGAGAAGGCGCTCAAATGGGTCAAGGCCAATTGTAAGGAGGGCTTTGACTGCAACGCCGGCAAGAACCTGCCGGAAGTCATCACGAAATCCAAGGTCGTCCCGGCCGACAAGGACTGGGAGTTCATCGTCAAGCAGACGCTCGTCTGCCACGACATCCTGTACGGCAATCCCAAGCTCGCCGAGATGGGCTGGCACGAGGAGTCGCTCGGCCGCAACGCGATCGCGGGCGGCTTCCAGGGGCAGCGCCAGTGGACCGACTGGCTCCCGAACGGCGACTTCATGGAGGCGATCAACAACAGCACCTTCGACTGGAACGGCAAAAAGTGCCCGACCGTGCTCGCCACCGAGAACGACACCTGCAACGGCGTCGCCATGCTCTTTGAGGCGCTGCTGACCAACCGCGCCCCCGTCTTCGCCGACGTGCGCACCTACTGGAGCCCCGAGGCGGTCGAGCGGGTGTGCGGACGCCGCCCGGAGGGCGTCGCCGCCAACGGCTTCCTGCACCTCATCAACTCGGGCGCGGCGGCGCTCGACGCCACCGGCGTCTCGAAGGACGAGAGCGGAAACGGCTGCATGAAGCAGTGGTTCGACGTCACCGATTCTGACATCGAAGCGATGCTCGGCGCGACCGACTGGTGCCGCGCCAACTATGAGTACTTCCGCGGCGGCGGGTTCTCCTCCCACTTTAAGACCCACGCGGAGATGCCTGTCACCCTCGTGCGCTTCAACCTCGTCGACGGGCTCGGCCCGGTGCTTCAGCTCGCCGAGGGCTGGACCGCCCTGCTGCCCGACGACATGCACGAAAAGATCGACCTGCGCACCGACCGCACCTGGCCGACGACCTGGTTCGCCCCCCGCCTGACCGGAAAGGGCGCTTTCAAGGACGTCTACAGCGTCATGGCCAATTGGGGCGCGAACCACGGCGCTTTCGTCTACGGGCACATCGGCGCGGACCTCATCACGCTGGCCTCGATGCTGCGCATCCCCGTCTCGCTCCACAACGTGGAGGACGACGCGGTCTACCGCCCGCACACCTGGGCCTCCTACGGCACCCGGGACCTCGAGTCGGCGGACTACCGCGCCTGCGAGCAGTACGGGCCGCTCTACCGCTGAGAAAACAGATAAGAGGGGGCGGCGGACTGCCGCCCCCTTTTGACAGATGACAAGCCATCATATTCGGCAAGTCCCCGCCTGACCGAAAGGGAGGGGGCGTGTGTGTGGGAACCGTCAGGTTCCTACCGCGCGTTGAGCGAGCGCGGCGAGCGGGGAACCCCGCCGCGGCGGCTTCATCTTGCCGAACATGTTCGGCAAGATGAAGGAGGAATTGCGATGTTAAAGGGCATCCCCAGCGTCCTGCCGCCCGAGCTGCTCAAAATCCTGATGGAGATGGGCCACGGCGACACGATCGTGATCGGCGACGGCAATTTCCCGCACGCCGCGATGGCCAAACGCCTCGTGCGCTGCGACGGCAACGGCGTGCCGAAGCTCCTCGACGCGGTTTTGCGGCTCATGCCGCTCGATTCCTACAGCGAGTACCAGGTGGGGCTGATGGAGGTCGTCCCCGGCGACCCCTGCAAGCCGGTCATCTGGGACGAGTACCGGGAGATCATCAACCGTTACGAGCCGGTGAACAACAGGATCGAAATGATCGAGCGGTTCGCTTTCTATGAGCGCGCGAAGGAGGCCTACGCGGTCGTCACCTCCTCCGAGCTGGCGCTCTACGCCAACATCATCCTGCGCAAGGGCGTCGTCACCGAGGAATAACGCATTAAAAAGGGCCTTCCCCGCCGGGGAAGGTCCTTTTTTATGGATATGGTCAGTTCGGCCGGTGGAGCTGGGTGTACTGGTTGCAGAGGTCGTTGGTCTCCTTGCGCTCGGTGATCACCTCGTAGTAGTCGGAGAGAGCGGCGAGCTTGCAGAGAAAGTCGACGTTCATCTTGGACAGGTCGCAGAGGAGGATCGATTTTTTGCAGTTGGCGAGGTAGCGGCGCTTGACGGCGGCCTCCTCCTCGCTCGCCTCCGACACCCCCCGCTCGATGCTGAAGCCCCGGCAGGACATGAAGGCGATGTCGGCGTTGAAGCGGTCGATGTAGCTGCAGGCGGTCTCGCCGACGAGGGACTTGGAGTTCTCCCGCAGGGTGCCGCCGGTGCAGAAGACCTTGACGTTTTTGAACTCCGAGAGAAGCAGGGAGGTCTTGAGCCCGTTGGTGATCACCTTGATGTTGGTGAAGCGGTCGAGGGTCCGCGCCAGCGCGAAGACGGTGCTCGACGAATCGAGGAAGAGGGTCATCCCGTCGGAGATGTGGCGGGAAGCCATGTCGGCGATGATCTGCTTTTTCATCGCGTTCTGGTTTTCGCGGAAGGCGAGGGGGTCCTCGCTCGTGCTCCCCTCGACGAGGATCGCCCCGCCGCGGGTGCGCCGGATGAGCTTGCTCTCCTCCAGCTCGCGCAGGTCGCGGCGGACGGTGGCGCCGCTGGCAAAGACGGCGGCGCACAGCTGCTCGACGGTGACCACCCGGCCCCGTTCGCGCATATAGTCGAGGATTTGCTGCTTGCGTTCGTAGGCGAGCATCGGATTTCCTCCTTCTGTCGATCATAGGTGATCAAAACGGATTGTAGATCAAGTTATAGAGGTGAAATGATCAATATCGCCGCCAAATATAGCTTGTTTTGATTAATCTTGATAAGATGATAACAGGAATGAACAGGAAATGCAACCACCTTCTGCAAAACAGTGTAAAAAAGGAGACGAAATTTATGGCATCGGCATACGAAATCAAAAAACAGCTCTGTGACATCGGCCGCCGCATCTATCAGAACGGATTTGTCGCCGCCAACGACGGCAACTTCTCCGTCAAGATCAGCGAAAACGAGTTCTACTGCACCCCCACCGGCGTGTCCAAGGGTTACATGACCCCCGACATGATCCTCAAGGTGGACGGGCAGGGCAACATGCTCGAGCCCAACGCGAAGTATAAGCCCTCCTCCGAGTTCAAGATGCACCTGCGCGTCTACCAGGAGCGTCCCGACGTGACCGCCGTGGTCCACGCGCATCCGCCTGTCGCGACCGCGCACGCCGTCTGCGGCATGCCGCTCGACAGCATGATTATGCCCGAGGTCATCATCTTCCTCGGCGAGGTGCCGCTGACCAAGTACGGCACCCCCTCCACGATGGAGATCCCCGAGGCGATCTCCGACGCGCTCAAGGACCACGACGCGGTGCTGCTGGAAAACCACGGCGCGCTGTCGGTGGGCGTCGACCTGACCCAGGCGTATTTCCGCATGGAGACGCTCGAATATTGGGCAAAGGTGAGCCTCTACGCCAAGCAGCTCGGCGGCGCGCAGGAGCTGACCTGCGAGCAGATCGAGCGGCTGATCGAAATCCGCAAGCAGATGAAGCTGCCCGGACGGCATCCCGGCTGCTCCCGCTGCGCCAACCGCGGCACCGACAAATGCCGCTGCCTGACCCCGGAGCAGAAGGCCTCCTGCGCGGCCAAATCGGCCCCAACCGCGAACCCCGCCTCCAACGAGGCGATGATCCGTGAGATCACCCAGAAGGTGCTGGCCTCTCTCGGCAAATAAAAAATCGCGGGGCGTTACATAGCCTCCGGAGAGGGGGATCACCGATGAGGATCTACACAAGGACCGGGGACACCGGGTTCTCCAGCACGGGAAACCGCCGGATGATCCCCAAAAATTCCCCCGTGTTTTCCCTGCTCGGGGCGCTGGAGGAACTGGACGCGTCGCTCGGGGAGGCCGCGGGGAAGCTCCCGGCGGGGCTTTCCGAGGTCGCGGGGACGCTGCGGCGGGACGTGGCGGCCCTCTCCGCCGAGCTCTCGGGCGGCGAAAAATTCGCCGACGCCGCCCGCGTCAGGGGAATGGAGGAATCCATCGACCTGATGATGGAGTCGGCGGGCGCGGGCGCGCCGGACGGCTCCCGGGAGAGCGCGGGCGCCGCGGCGCTCGGGGTTTCCCGGGCAATCGCGCGCCGCGCGGAGCGGGAGATGGCCTCCGCCAAGCAGACGGGCGGCGTCACGCCCGACGCGATGCGCTACCTCAACCGCCTTTCCGACCTGCTCTACGCGATGGCCCGCATGGCCGACGCGCAGGGGCCCGGACCGGCGGCCTCTCCGGCGGACTTCGGCGGCGGGTTCCTCGAGAGGGCGCTGGAGCTCTGCCGGCGGGTGCTCGCCGAGGCGCGGCGGGAAAACCTGCGGGTGACCGCCGCGGTGTGCGACGAGGGGGGCAGCCCCACGGCGCTGCTCCGGGACGACGGCGCGCTGCTCGCGAGCGTTGAGATCGCCAGGGACAAGGCGTTCACCAGCGCGGCGATGCGCATGTCCACCGAGGAGCTCGCCGGGCTCTGTAAGCCGGGCGGCTCCCTCTACGGCCTTCAGCACACGAACGGCGGACGGATCGTCATCTTCGGCGGCGGCGTGCCGCTGGTGGAGGGGAACCGGCTGGTCGGCGGCTTCGGCGTCAGCGGGGGCACGGCGGAACAGGATACGAACCTTGCGAACTACGCGCTGAAGGTTTTCAGCGCAGGCATAAGGGAGGAATACAGCAGATGAACATCAGCGAAAAGGAGATCGAGGGAATCGTCCGCCAGGTGATCGCGGGCATGGCGGTTTCCGAGGCTTCCTCCGGGATGGTGATCGACGGGAAGACCTATCTCGGCGTGTTCGAAGATATGAACGATGCGATCGACGCCGCCTGGAAGGCGCAGAAAAAGCTCTATGACATGTCGGTGGAGGAGAAGGAGGAGATCATCTCCGCCATCCGCCGGCTGATTCTCGAGGAGGCCGAGACGCTCGCCAGACTGGGCGTGTCGGAGACAGGCATGGGCCGCGTGGAGCACAAGATCCTCAAGCACCGCTATGTGGCCCAGAAGACCCCCGGCACCGAGGACCTCGTGACCGAGGCGATCACGGGGGACAAGGGGCTCACGCTGCTCGAGCTCGCGCCCTTCGGCGTGATCGGCGCGATGACCCCCTCCACCAACCCGAGCGAGACGGTGCTCTGCAACTCGATCGGCATGATCGCGGGCAGCAACACGGTGGTCTTCAACCCCCACCCCGGGGCGCTGATGACCTCGCTCTACGCGGTGGACCTCGTCAACCGGGCGGCGCGCTCGGTGGGCGCGCCGGAGAACCTCGCCGTCGCGGTGAGAAAGCCCACGATGGAGACCTCCGACATCATGATGAAATCCCCCAAGGTGCGCATGATCTGCTGCACCGGCGGCCCGGGCGTCGTGCGTGCGGTGCTCTCGTCGGGCAAAAAGGCGATCGGCGCGGGCGCGGGCAATCCGCCCGTCATCGTCGACGACACGGCCGACATCCAGAAGGCGGGCAGGGACATCATCGACGGCTGCACCTTTGACAACAACCTCCCCTGCATCGCGGAGAAGGAGGTGTTCGCCTTCGAGAGCATCACCGACGAGCTGATCTACTACATGTCCCAGAACGGCGCCTACCTCATCAGCCGCGAGCAGATGCGGCAGCTTGAAGGGGTGGTGCTGGTCGAGGACAAGAAGGGCAAAAAGGCGATCAACAAGAACTGGGTCGGCCGCGACGCCAAAAAGATCCTCCACGAGATCGGGATCGAGGTCGGGGAGGAGATCCGCTGCGTCATCTGCGAGGCGCAGTTCGACGACCCGTTCGTGCAGATCGAGCTCATGATGCCGATTCTGCCGATCGTGCGGGTGCCGGACATCGACACGGCGATCGACCTGGCGGTCAGGGCGGAGCACGGGCTCCGGCACACCGCCCACATGCACTCCAAAAACATCGACCACCTCACGAAATTTGCGCGGGCGATCGAGACGACCATCTTCGTCAAGAACGCGCCCTCCTACGCGGGCATCGGCGTGGGCGGAGAGGGGCACTGCACCTTTACCATCGCGGGTCCGACCGGGGAAGGGCTGACCTCGGCCAAGAGCTTCTGCCGGCGCAGGCGCTGCGCCATGGTGGACTCGTTCCGGATCGTCTGACGGCCCAATTCCAGATCGGGAGGTTACATAGTAATGGACATCAATGCGAACCAGATTGAAACCATCGTGCGTTCGGTCCTCTCCCAGATGGGGACGGGTGCGCCTTCGTCGGGCATGGCGCGCGTCGCGATGCTGACCGCGGCCAAGCATTTCGAGGTCAAGGAGTTCCCCATCCCCCAGCCGGGCGACGACGAGATTCTCGTCAAGGTCGAGGGCTGCGGCGTGTGCGGCACCGACGTGCACGAGTGGAAGGGCGACCCCTTCGGCTACATCCCGCTCGTCCTTGGGCACGAGGGCACCGGCGAGGTGGTCGCGCTGGGCAAAAACATCAAACATGACTCGCAGGGCCACCCCATCCGGGTGGGCGACAAGCTGGTGACCTCGGTCATCTCCTGCGGCGAATGCCACAACTGCCTGATGCACCCCGACTCCCCCCAGCTCTGTGAAAACCAGGGGGTCTACGGGCTCATCCCGGACAACGACAAAAACCACCTCTGCGGCTGGTTTTCCACCCACCTGCTGATCACGAAGGGCTCGACCTTCTTCGTGGTGAACGACCTCTCCCTCGACCAGCGGATGCTGCTCGAATTGGCGGCGGTCACGACCCACGCGCTCGAGCAGGGCAAAAGAACGGGCCGCCTCAACTTCAACAGCAAGGTGCTCGTGCAGGGCTGCGGCCCGGTCGGCCTCATGATGATCGCCACGCTGCATGTGGCGGGCATCGACCGCATCATCGCGGTGGACGGCAACGAGAACCGCCTCTCCTTCGCCAAGCGGCTGGGCGCGACCGACACGGTCAACTTCAAGGAGCTGCCCACTTTAGACCAGCGGGTCGCGGCGGTCAAGGGGATGAGCGACGGCGCGGGCGCGGACTTCGCCTACCAGTGCACCGGCAACCCGGGCGCGGCGGCGGACGTCTACAAGTACATCCGCCGGGGCGGAGGGCTTTGCGAGATGGGATTCTTCGTCAACAACGGCGACTGCACCATCAATCCGCACTTCGACCTCTGCAACAAGGAGATCATGCTGGTCGGCTCGTGGACCTACGGCGCGCATGAATATCCCGTCACGATGGCGTTCCTGCGCCGGGCCAAGGGGATGGGCGTGCCGCTCGAGGAGCTGATCACCCACCGTTTCCCGCTCGACAAAATGAACGAGGCGATGGAGACGAACCTTTCGCAGCAGGGCATCAAGATCGCGTATGTCGCGCAGTAAATTCCGGCGCATCCGCCGGGGCGGGGAGTGATATCTATGGCGCTTGGAATGATCGAGGTCTGCGGCTTCGTCACGTCGATCGTCGTGGCGGACGCCGCGGCCAAGGCGGCGGACGTCAAAATCCTCGCGCTCGACAAGAATAAGCCCGCGGCGGGCGACGCGGCGGAGGTGCCGCTCATCATGATCGTCAAGATCGGCGGGGAGGTCTCCGCCGTCGAGCAGGCCGTCGAGGCGGGGGTGCGGGAGGCGAAGGCCCGCGGGCTCTACGTCACCCACCACGTCATCGGACGCGAGGCGGAGGACACCAAAAAGCTCTCGAAGCTCTGCGCGGTCGGCCGCGACCGCTTCGACGAGCACAACTATTAACCAGGAACTCAAAATCCACATAAAAACGACATTGTAAAGGAGATTATTATGATGATGGAAGCATTGGGCATGGTCGAGACCAGGGGTCTGGTAGCAAACATCGAAGCGGCGGACGCGATGGTCAAGGCCGCGAACGTCACGCTGATCGGCACCGAGAAGATCGGTTCCGGGCTCGTGAGCGTCATGGTCCGCGGGGACGTCGGCGCGGTGAAGGCCGCCGTCGAGGCCGGCGGGGCCGCCGCCGCCCGTCTGGGCGAGGTCGTCGCGACCCACGTGATCCCGAGGCCGCACGCGGATGTGGAGAAGATTCTTCCCTCCATCAAGTAACAAAGGGGGATACCCATGGAACGGGCAATTGCGCTGATCGAGGTGCAGGCGATGGCCGCGGCGGTCGAGGGGCTCGACGCGATGCTCAAGGCCGCCGACGTCCGCCTGGTACATATCGAGCGCCGCCTCGGGGGGCGCATGGTCACCATCGTCGTGGACGGGGAGGTATCCGCCGTCCAGGCGGCCGCCGACGCGGGTAAGGCCGCCGCCGGGCGGGTTGGCACCGTGAAGCTGTGCGAGGTGATCCCCCGCCCGCACGAGGAGATCAAAAAATTTCTCTATACCGATGATGTGGAGGCGTAGCACGGCATGGCAAAGGCAAATCAGAACGGAAAGAACAAGGTGACCAAGAGCGTGATTGCCGCAACCTCCCCGGAGGTGCTCGAGATGGTGACCAAACAGGTGCAGGCGAACACGCCCGCGCCGCCCGCCCCTCCCGCCCCAAAGCCGGAGGAACCGAAGGAAAAGAAGGAGCGTACAGGTATGGAAGCACTGGGCATGGTAGAGACCAGGGGACTGGTCGCGAACATCGAAGCGGCGGATGCGATGGTCAAGGCCGCGAACGTCGTGCTGATCGGCACCGAAAAGATCGGTTCCGGGCTCGTGAGCGTCATGGTCCGCGGGGACGTCGGCGCGGTGAAGGCCGCCGTCGAGGCCGGCGGGGCCGCCGCCGCCCGTTTGGGCGAGGTCGTCGCGACCCACGTGATCCCGAGGCCGCACACGGATGTGGAGAAGATTCTCCCGCATCTGGACTGACCGCTTCCGGCAGGAAAAGCCCGCCGGGCGGGTCCGCCCGGCGGGAATTGACGAATATAGGAGGCGGAGAAAATGGCCGTGGATGAAAAACTCGTGGAACTGATCGTCCGGCAGATTGTGGCACAGCGTCAATCCGGGGCGCCCGCCGGGCTGCCGCCCATCCCGGTGGGGGTCTCCGCGCGGCATATCCACCTGACGCGGGAGCACATGGACATCCTCTTCGGCAAGGGCAGCGAGCTCCACAACATCAAGGAGCTGATGGGCGGGCAGTTCGCCGCCCAGGAGCAGGTGACGATCCTCGGACCGTCCCTGCGGCCGATCGAAAAGGTCCGCGTGCTCGGCCCGCTGCGCAAGCAGACGCAGATTGAAATCTCGCGCACCGACACCTTTGTGCTCAAGGTGCGCCCCCCGGTTCGCCCGTCGGGCGAGATCCGGGGCTCGGCCGGGCTCACAATTGTCGGCCCCTGTGGGGTCGTGATCGTCGAGGAGGGCTGCATCATCGCCAACCGGCACATCCACATGTCGCCGGAGGACGCGCGGCTCTACGGCGTGCGGGACGGCGACCTGGTCGAATGCCTCGCCGAGGGGGAGCGCAGGACGATGCTTTACGACGTGCAGATCCGGGTTGCGCCGAGCTTCACGCTGGAAATGCACATCGATACCGACGACGCCAACGCGATCGGGTTCACCGGCAAGCCGCAGGTGACGATCGTCAAACGCGGCGGCTGACCGGACGGAAGGGATTAACTATGGTATGCGGAAAGGTCACCGGCACGATCGTCTCCACCCGCAAGGTGGAGACGCTTGTCGGCTCTAAATTTCTCGAGGTCGAGCTCTACCGGAACGGCGTGCCGACGGGGGAATACCTCGTCGCGATCGACCGGGTGGGCGCGGGCATCGGCGAGCGGGTGCTCATCACCCGCGGCAGCGGCGCGCGCCTGGCGCTCGACGACCGCGAGACCCCGACCGACGCGGTAATCGTCGGGATCATTGACGAATGAGGCGGTTTTCCGCCGGGAAGGGAGGGGAAGCCCCATGGTACTGGAACAGCTGAGGGATACAATCGAGGCCGCCGGCGTGATCGGCGCGGGCGGCGCGGGGTTCCCCACCCACCGGAAGCTGGCGCGGGGGATCGACACGGTGCTGGTCAACGCCGCCGAGTGCGAGCCCCTGCTCTACACCGATTTCACCATTCTGCGGGAGCACCTCGACCGGGTGTGCGAGGGCGCGCGGGAGCTCTGCGACGCGATGGGCGCCGCACAGGTCCTCGTGGCGATGAAGGAGCACACCGCCCTGCGCCTCGGCGTCGCCCAGGGGGAGGAGCTCCCCTGCGGCGCGCGCGCCGCGCTGCTGCCCGACGTCTACCCGATGGGCGACGAGATCATCATGATCTACCAGGCGCTCGGCCGGGTCGTGCCGCCGGGGCAGCTGCCCAGCGCGGTGGGCGTGGTCGTCGTCAACGCCGAGACGGCCTACAACGTCTCGAACGCCGTCCGGGGCGTCCCAGTGACGGAGAAATGGCTCACGATCGGCGGCGCGGTGGAACATCCCGTCGTCGTGAGGGTGCCGGTCAACTGCGGCGTGCGCGCGGTCCTGCGCGCGGCGGGGGTAACGGTCCCCGCGGGGCATGTCGTCGTGGACGGCGGCCCGGCGATGGGCAATATCGTGAATCCTGCCTCCGCCGTCGTGACCAAGAAGACCAAGGCGCTGCTCATCCTGCCGGAGGAGATCCCGGCGATCGCCAACAAGGCCGCGCCGGTCGAACGGCTGCTCAAACGGGTGCCGTCCGCCTGCTGCCAGTGCATGTACTGCACCGAGCTCTGCCCGCGCCACCTGCTGGGGTATCCGCTCCAGCCGCACAAGACGCTGCGGGCGGTGGGCGCGGGGACGCCGGGCAATCCGGAGGAGCTGCTCACCGCGTCGCTTTGCAGCGGCTGCGGGGTGTGCACGCTGATGGCCTGCTGCCAGGGGATCGCGCCGTCGGCGGCGATGACCGCCGTCAAGCAGAGCCTGGGCAGGCACCGGATCGGCTACCGCGCGGACGGGCCGACGAAGCCGGACCCCGAGCGGGACTTCCGGATGGTGCCGGTCAGCCGGTTCAAAAGCCGGATCGGCGTGGCGAAATTCGACCGGGAGGCCGAATGGGCCGGCGACCTGCCGGTGGCGCAGGCCCTCTGGCGCCTGCCGCTCTCCCAGCATGTGGGAAAGCCGTCAGAGCCGGTCGTGGCCGTGGGCGACGAGGTGGCGGCGGGCCAGCTGATTGCGAGGGCGCGGGAGGGCATCTCCGCGGCGCTGCACGCGCCGGTCGCGGGAACAATCTCCCGCGTGACGGATACGGAAATTGAAATGACGACGGGCGAGGTGAAATAAGAATGGACTATGCGGTAGGCGTACTGGAACTGCGGAGCATCGCCCGGGGAATCGAAGCGAGCGACGCCGCGCTTAAATCCGCCGGGATCCGGCTTATTTCGGCGCAGCCCATCTGCCCTGGGAAGTTCGAATTGGTGATCACCGGCGAGCTCGCGCAGGTGAACGCCGCGATGGATCGGGTTAAAGCCGGCTTTGAGGAGAACCTGCTCGACGCGGTGCTGCTCGGGCGGATCGACCCGGCGGTGGTCAAGGCGCTGCTCGGCGCGCAGCCGGAGGCGAAGCGCGGCGCGCTCGGCACGATCGAGACCTTCACCGTCGCCAGCGTGATTCTGGCCGCCGACTGCGCGGTCAAATCCGCCGACGTGGAGATCCTCGAGCTGCGCACCGCGCGCGGCATGGGCGGCAAGGGGGTCGTCCTGCTGACGGGCGACGTGGCCGACGTGACGGCCGCCGTCGAGGCGGGCGCGCGCTACGCCAAGGAGCAGGGCGTGTTCGTGGGCCAGTCGATTCTCGGCGCGCCCCACGAGGAGCTTTGGAACTTCCTGTAAAAGCATCAGCAAAGGAGGCGTGCGGCCCCCGGCCCGCCGCCCCCATTTTTAATTGGGCGGAGTTTTTTTTTATGAGCCGCGGGCCAAAACGCGAAGAATGGGGGGGTCACCGCGGGCGC
>NZ_JAPJQF010000045.1:0-22391 GCF_030825285.1 Anaerotruncus massiliensis (ex Togo et al. 2026) | reverse complement strand
CCCGAATGGGGACACCATTTGTCCCGAAGGGACAAGTGGCGCCTGTGGCCCTCTTCGAATGCGCGTCGCCGCTCTGCGGCGCTCGCTGCAGGCGAGGAGCGCATCTAAAGCCCCGCCGGGCGCAGCGCGGCAAATCCAAAGCGCCCTGGAGGGGCGCAAAAAAAGCCTCTGCCCGCAGGGCGGAAAATTAAAAAAGGAAAGGCCGCCCAAAAGGGCGGCCTTTTCAAAATCAATAGGAATTCCTCTCTTTGATCTCTCCGGTTTTAAAGGCGATAAGCAGCCATTTGAGGTCCTCGATGTTGCGCCGAAGCTCCTCGCCGATGTCGGTCTCGGCGATCTTGATGCGGGATTCCATCCGCTCGAATACCACCGAGGTGGAGACGATGTCCTTGTTGTTGCGGATGGCGTTTTCCCGCCCGGAGAAGGGCTCGTGGGAGGCGATGCGGATGCCCCAGGAGTTGTAGATCAGGGTGTAGCCCGCGATGCCGGTGGTCGGCTGGTAGGCGCGGCAGAAGCCGCCGTCGATGACGATCAGCCGCCCGCCCGCCTTGATGGGATTCTCTCCGTCCTTCGACTTGACCGGCACATGGCCGTTCACGATGTGGCAGTGGGGGCCCTCCAGGCCGAACTCCCGCAGAATGCGGATGCAGACGTCCGCGTCGTTGTAGTAGGAGTAATAGGGGTTTTTGCGCTCCACCCACGTCGTCTCGTCGGGGACAAGCGCCCGCTCAAAGGTGGCGATATGGTCCCGCCCGAAGAGGGGGGAGTTGCGCCCGCACCAGAGGAACCACAGAAAGTCCTTGCCCGACTGTTTTTCGGGCGAGCCCTCGGGGGCGTAATAGCCCTGCCGGGCCAGCGCCTCCGCGTGGTCGAAAAAGGCCCGGCCCGCGAGCTTTTCGCAGCCGATGGAAAATTCCATGAAGGAGCTGTCGTCGTTCATCGGGATGCAGCCGTGATAGAGCAGGTTGCCGTTGTAGCATTTGTAAAGCCCGCCCTTGGTGTAGAGGAAGCGCGCATGCCGCTGGAGCTTCTCGCTGCTGAGGAAGGCCGCCTTGAGCTGCGCCATGACCCGCTCCTCCTCGGGGGAGAGGGCGTAGGGGTTCGCGCGGTCGACGGTGGGAAGCTCGGTGTCCCGCAGCGGGAAGTCGGCCCCCCCGATCCGCACGGTGCGGTTCGCGTAGTCGATCTTGTCGAGCAGGAGCCGGTCGTCCATGCCGAATGCCGGGTTGCGTAAAATGATCTGCCCCTCGAGCTTGAAGAGGATGACCGCGATCGCCTTGTGCATCCGCGCGGCGAGCGCGGCGTCCTTGGCGTCGAAGGTGGCCGCGTCGACCGGCCCCTTGGGCAGGAAGCGCGAGACGTCCACGTCGCGGTAAACCTCGTTGGCGAAGAGCGCCAGCGGGCGCAGGCTGATGCCGTAGCCGGTCTCGATCACCTCGAGGTTGTTGTAGGTGATCGAGTTGTTGAGCACCGTCGCGATGCAGGTGCGGCTGCCGGTGGCCGCGCCCATCCAGAGCACGTCGTGGTTGCCCCACTGGATGTCCACCGAATGGTGCGCCATGAGGGAATCGAGGATGATGTCGGCGCGGGGGCCCCGGTCGAAGATGTCCCCCACAATGTGCAGGTGATCGACGATCAGCGTCTTGATGACCCCGGACACCGCGGTGATGAAATCCTCCGCGCGGCCGAGATGGATGATCGTCGAGAGGATGTTTTCATAGTAGTCCTTTTTGTTGTGCACCTCGTAGTTGGTGTTGAGCAGCTCGTCGATGATATAGGCGTAGTCCGCGGGCAGCGCCTTGCGCACCTTGGACCGGGTGTATTTGGAGGTGACGAGCCGGCAGATCTCGATCAGCCGGTGAAGGGTGAGCTTATACCACTCCCCGATGTCCCCGACCGTCTCGTGGATCTCCCGCAGCTTCTCCTCGGGATAGTAGATCAGCGTGGCCAGCCGCGCGCGCTCCTCCCGCGTCATCGTGTTTTCAAAGAGAATGTCGCATTTTTCCCGCACCGCGCCCGACGCGCTGTTGAGGATATGTAAAAACGCCTCGTACTCCCCGTGCAGGTCGGACATGAAATGCTCGGTGCCCTTGGGCAGGTTGAGGATCGCCTGGAGATTGATGATCTCGCTGCTTGCCGCCCGCGTGTTCGGGTATTGTCGGGCAAGCAGCTGCAAATACCGCAGGTCGCTCACCCGTCCGCTCCCTTTGTCCATCTGTTTTCTCCTCCTTCCGGCTTTCCCGAAGGAAAGCCTGCCGCGCGCAGGACCCCCGCCCTGTGTGTAAAGGACTTTTGGCACGGCCTGCCGGTGACGCCGCGGCATATCCCGTTTTGGGGCAATGACCGCTCTCCGGCTATTATCCCATAAATCTCCGGCAGGTTCAATGCATTTTTTGGCAAAGGTTGATGCACGGAACCGACTTCGGGACCGGCGGGCACGGATGACGCCCCGCCTGAACCAAAATTTCACGGCGCTTTTCAAAAGCGCCAAAAAGAAAAGCCGCCCTTGCGGGCGGCTTTTTTTCTCAGCTTTCGGAACTAGGCGGGGAGGTTCACCTTGACGAGGCAGCCCTTGACGGTGCCGTCCGCGGCGGTATACTCCATGGCGCAGACCATGGTATCGGGGTTGTAGCCGATAAGGTCGCTGAAGACGGTTTTGAGCACGAGCTCGCCCTTGCGGTTGACCAGGCAGATTTTGCCGTCCTTCTGGACGAAGGCGACGTTTTTGCCGCTGATGAAGGGGGAGGCGTTTTCAAACTGCGCGTCGATGACGAACTGCCCGCGGTCGTTGGCAAAGCCCCACTTGCCCGAGGGGGTCAGGACGAGGTTGAGCTTTTCCCCGTCCGCGCCCGGCTGGACGTAGTGGTCGGTCGGGATGATGACGCGGCCCCGGCCGTCGACGATGCCGCTGTTAAAGGGGCCGTCGCCGCTTTCGAGGATATAGTAGCCCTTGTCGAGCGAGCGGGAGGTCGAGAGGGTGCCGTCGTACCGCGCGGGGACGATCTCGTTGCCCTCCTTGTCCATGATGCCGAACTTGCCGTTGCGCTCGAAGCAGGCGTAGCCGTAATCCCCGAAGCCCATGATGTAGTCATAGGAGGGCTTGACGGCGGGCTCGCCGCTGTCGATGTCGGTGATGACGCCCCAGCGGTTGTCCTTGCAGACGCTCGCGCTGCTTTTATAGAGGGTGATGTCGTCCCATTCGGGCTTGACGACCACCTTGCCGCGGTCGTTGATGATGCCGCGCTTGCCGTTCTGGGTGACCACCGCGTAGGAGCCGGTGAAATAGCCGATCTCGTCGTAGACCGGGTCGGTCAGGAATTTGCCGTCGCTGTCCGCGAGGCCCCACGCGCCCTCGTAATCAAAGGCGATCAGGTCGCGGCCCCCCTCGTTGGTGCGGGGGCTGGAGACGACCTCCATCCCGTCGCAGGCGAAGTTGGCGATGGGGGAGTACTGCTGGTTATAAAAGCGCAGCATCCCGTCCTTATAGAGCACGAACCGTTTTTTGAGCGCCGTGAAGTCGTCCCCGCGCTCCATCGAAAAGCGGGTGACGCCCGTGCGGTCGATCATCTCGACGGCGTCGCCCTTCTGCACCCTGTAGAGGCCGCTCCCGTCGCTGCCGCTGGCGCACCACACGTCGTCGTATTCAAACGGCACGAGCACGGAGCCGTCGGCCGCGTCGATCGCGCCCGCCTTGCCGTCCTTTTTGAGCGGCACCATGCCGTCGATCGAGTTCCAGCCCTCGATGCCAAGCTCGTATTCCACGTTGGTTAGCAGCCTGCCGTTCCGGTTGGCGACGGCGTATTTGCCGCCCTGCCCCAGCGGGAAGAAGTCGGCGGTCTGGAACTGCCGGTAGCCGCCCCGGTTGAGCGGGTAGTAGAGGTCGTACTGCGCGGGGGTGAGCAGGTCGACCGAATAGCCGGCGTTAGAGGAGGCCGGTTCGGCGGGCAGCTCGATCGCGCCGACCGTCGTCTGCGGGGGCTCGTCCGGCTCGGGCGCGTCGACGTAGGAGGCGTCCGCCTGCGGGGCGGGGTCCTCCCGGGGGTCCTCGTCCGCCGGGCCTGACGCCGGGGCGGACTCCTCCGCGGCGGAGGAAGCGCTCCCGCCGTTCTGCGCCTCGACGGGCGCGGCGGGCTGGCAGCCGGAGAGGGCCAGCAGCAGCGCCAGCAGCAATGCGGTCTTTTTCATATGACAGTCCCCTTTCTAGGGCGAATTCGCCGTCCGTGCGGGTTTCACAGGAACAGTGCGCAATTCCGGGCGTTTTCCTGCCCGCTCCCGCGATTTCCCAATTTCATTATAGCACCGCGCGTCCACAAAACATGGCGGAATTATGAACGAAGCCGCAAAAGATTCTTACGGCATTCTTACGGAAACGGGCGTCATTCGTCCTTGTTCCAGCCCGCCCCGCCGATGCCGATGCCGATGTCGTTGCCGAGCACCCCGGCGGGGCCGATGGCGTCCTGCCCGAACTTCTCGCGGATGCCGTCCATCGCGGCCTCGAGCCGCTCCCGCTTCTCCCGGCTCTCGTCGTCGGGCGGCGCGAAGAGGGAGAGCTGCTCCCCCGCGCCGCCGGCGTCGGTGAGGTTCGCGCCGGTGATCGTGATCATGCGGATGGGCGCGCGCAGGTCCCACGCGTCGCGGATGATCGAAAGCGCCGCCTCGGCGATCTCCTTTCCCAGATGGGTGGGCGCGGGCAGCGCGCGCTGGCGGGAGATCGATTTGAAGCCGGGGTCGCGGATGAGCACCTGCACCGTCCGGCATTTGACCCCGTGCCGCCGCATCCGGGCGGACACCGAATCGCTGAGGGTCAGGACCGCGAGGCGGATGTCCTCCAGCCCCACGAGGTTGCGGCGGTAGGTCATGCCGTTGCCGACCGATTTGATTTCCCGCGCGTCGTCCGCCGCGCGCACGGGGCTCATATCGAGCCCGTTGGCGTAGTCGTGGATCATCTCGCCCATCTTGCCCAGCCGCTTCGCGACGAGCGCGCGGTCGCAGGCGGCCAGCTGGCCGATCGTGCGCACCTGGAGCTGCGCGAGCGTCTCCTGCGCGGCCTTCCCCACGTAGAGCAGCGCGCCCACCGGCAGCGGCCAGACGATCCGGCGGAAGTTTTCGCGGGAGATGACGGTGGTGGCGTCGGGCTTTTTGTAGTCGCTGCCGAGCTTGGCGAACGCCTTGTTGAAGCTGACCCCCACCGACACGGTGAGCCCCAGCTCCTCCCGCACGGTCCGGCGGATCTCGTCGGCGATCTCCGGCCCCGTCCCGAAGAGGTTCTGGCTGCCCGTCACGTCGAGCCAAGACTCGTCGATGCCGAACGGCTCGACCTGGTCGGTGTAGCGCTGGTAGATCTCGTTGACCAGCCGGGAGTATTTGACGTACTCCCCCCGGTGGGGCGGCACGAGGGTGAGGCCGGGGCATTTGCGCTTTGCCTGCCAGATCGTCTCGGCGGTGGCCACGCCGAATTTTTTGGCCCGCTCGTTTTTGGCGAGGATGATGCCGTGACGGCTTTCCGGGTCGCCGCACACCGCCATCGGCACCCTTTCCAGCTCGGGACGCAGGAGCGTCTCCACCGAGGCGTAAAAGGCGTTGCAGTCGCAGTGCAGGATCACGCGGTCCATGAAATCCCCTCCCGGCGCTTGTTCGTTCAAAATGGTGGAAATCTTCGCGGTTTTGCGGTAAACTGATACGGACGGCACGGCGACCGCGCCGTTGAAATGAGGAAACGATCGTGAAAAAATACGGATTCCCGGCGCTGCTGTGGCTTCTGTTCGAGGCCGTCGCGGTGACCCTCTGGCTCACGCTCGGCAGCCGGTTCTACCTGTTCAATTTTACCTACATCGGCGCCTGCCTCGCGCTCGGCGTGTTTTTCTACGGCCGGCATGTCAAATACGCCCGCCGCCTGGTTCAGTTCGCTGTCGGCCTCTACATGCTGCTCTACCTCGGCGTCCTGCGCGGGGAAAACATGCAGATCGAAGGATTCTGGTACTACCTTTTTTCCGGCGTGTTCGAGGCGGCGACCATCCACTACGCGGTTGCGAAAATCTTCGGGCCGCTCCTCTTCGGGCGGGGCTGGTGCGGGTACGCCTGCTGGACGGCGATGGTCCTGGACCTTTTGCCCTTCCGGGTTCCCCGGGGGCCCCGGAAAAAGCTCGGCTTTGTCCGGTACATCGTGTTCGCCGCCTCCCTCGTCTTTGTGGGCGGCCTCTTCCTGCTGGGCGCCGCCGGCAGGGACAAGATCCTGTTTTGGAGCTTTCTCGCCGGGAATCTCCTCTACTACGCGGCTGGCGTCGCGCTGGCGTTCGGCTTCCGGGACAACCGGGCGTTCTGCAAATATCTCTGTCCGGTTACGGTTTTTTTGAAGCCGGCAAGTTATTTTTCCCTCCTGCGCGTCAAGAATGATACCAGCCGGTGCGTGTCCTGCGGCCGGTGCAGGAAGGTCTGCCCGATGGACGTGGATATGGTGGACAACTCCCGCGGGCGGAAAAACGGCACCGAGTGCATCCTCTGCTTCCAATGCGTGGAGGAGTGCCCCCAAAAGGCGCTGCACATCTGACCCGGCCGCGCGCCGCCCGCGCCTATTATAGCACACTTTCGCGGAATTTTTAATTCTACCGTTTTGGTGGAGGACGTTGACAAACCCGCCCGCCCGCAATATACTGTTAGCTATGGTATTCGGGCCTGTTTTCAAACGGGGCCCTGTAAAGGAGTTCTGATTGCATGAGCGAATGTACACACAACTGTGAGTCGTGCGGCGAAAACTGCGCCGAACGGCAGATGAAGCCGGAGGATTTCCTCGAGAAGCCCCACGAGCTGAGCAGCGTCCGCAAGGTGGTGGGCGTGGTCAGCGGCAAGGGCGGCGTGGGAAAGTCCCTGGTCACCTCGATGCTGGCGGTGCTGCTCAACCGGCGCGGCCACCACACCGGCATCATGGACGCCGACGTGACCGGCCCGTCGATCCCCAAGGCGTTCGGCCTGCATGAAAAGGCGTCGGGCATGGGCGAGGCGATCCTGCCGGTGCGCACCAAGACGGGCGTCGACGTGATCTCGATCAACCTGCTGCTCGAGAACGAGAGCGACCCGGTCGTGTGGCGCGGCCCGGTGATCGCGGGGGTGGTCAAGCAGTTCTGGACCGACGTGATCTGGAACGACGTCGACTTCCTCTTCGTCGACATGCCGCCCGGAACGGGGGACGTGCCGCTGACCGTCTTCCAGTCGATCCCGCTCGACGGGATCGTCGTGGTGGCCTCCCCGCAGGAGCTGGTCGAGATGGTCGTCGAGAAGGCGGTCAAGATGGCCCGGCTCATGAACATCCCCATTCTGGGCATCGTGGAGAACATGAGCTATGTCGAGTGCCCCGACTGCGGCAGGCGGATCAACATCTTCGGCGAAAGCCACGTCGACGAAATCGCGGCCCGCTACGGTCTGCCCGTGCTCGCCAAGCTGCCGCTCGACCCCGCGCTGGCGTCCGTCTGCGACAAGGGCGTCGTGGAGCTGTTCGAGGGCGACTGGATGGATTCCGCCGCCGACGCGGTGGAGGCGCTGGGGAAACCCTCCTGAAAGCGTTCCCCCCAGTGAACTTTCGATTCCGGCGTGGCGCCGCCCGTGAGGGCAAATAAAACGTTTCGCCGCCACTTGCCCTGCGGGCAAATGGTGTCCCCATTCGGGCCGCCGCTTCGCGACACCTTTTTAAAGGCGGCGGGTGAGAAAATGCCCGGCGTTCCGGAAGGAACGCCGGGCATTTTCGAGGGCGGAGCCCTTGACCCGGGCCCGCAGGCCCCGCTTTGGGAACCTTTTCCTTGCTTCTTTCTTTTGCGATAGAAAAGAAAGAAGGCCCCTCCCGCAAATTTTTCGCCCGCCCCGTATGAAACGGATCGCGCATGGGAATTCTATGGATAGAATTTTGGCAAAGGAGATTTGACCATGCAGCAGAAAATTTTAAAGGGTTCCAAAACCGAGGCAAACCTGCTGGCGGCCTTCGCGGGCGAAAGCCAGGCGCGCAACAAATACACCTTCTTCGGGGCGAAGGCGAAGGAGGACGGTTTCCAGCAGATCGGGGACCTCTTCCTCGAGACGGCGAACAACGAGAAGGAGCACGCGGAGATCTGGTTCAAGATCCTGCATAACGGCATGCAGCCGACGACCGACAATCTACAGGCGGCGGCGGACGGCGAGCAGTACGAGTACGAGACGATGTACCCGACCTTTGCGAAGGAGGCGCGCGAGGAGGGCTTCGACCGGATCGCGGCGCTGTTCGAGCTGGTGGCGAAGATCGAGCAGGAGCACATGCAGCGGTTCCAGCACCTCAAGGGCAACGTGGACGGCAACACCGTCTTCCAGAAACCGCAGAGCGTCACCTGGATCTGCCTCAACTGCGGGCACATCTACGAGGGCACCACGCCCCCGCCCAAATGCCCCGTCTGCGAAAAGCCGCAGGCGTGGTTCCAGGTCAAGGCGGAAAACTACTGAGCACTCAAAAAAGGGGAACGGCCCGCGGGCCGTTCCCCTTTTTTATCTATCTGAAACTGCGCGCGAGGCGCAGGCGGACGTTGGTCTGTCCCGCCCGCCGGGCCGGTATTCCGGCCGCCCGGCGGGCTGACAGTATTGTATGAGGAGAAGAAAGAAAAGATCAGGATCGGTATTGGGAAAATACAGCTGGGTCTCGTCCCGATGGCATCCCGCCTTTCGTTTTGGAGTGGCTTCAGTATACCGGGCAGATGTGAAACCCGTTTGAAGATTTTTTAACATTTATCGGGGGATTGTCTGTCCAAATTGTTTCGTAACAATGAAGCCTGTCGGGTTCGCCAAACGGCAAGCCGGTTTTTTGGCGGTTTGCACATAATTTTACGCAGTTTTTACACGGCGCGGCTTGTGTTTTTACATGGGGAAGGTATTCTTATCGCGTACCTCAGGAACGGAACAACCAGTAAAGAAAGGTGAAAACAATGAAAAAGATTTTTGCGATAGCGCTTGCTTCCCTGATGATGCTCTCCGCGCTGGCAGGCTGCTCCTCCGCCCCCGCCGGCGAACCCGCCGCCCCGGACGCGGCGGCTCCCGCCTCCGGGACCCCGGCCTCCGGGGCCGCGCCGTCCGAGGCGCCCGCCTCCGACTTTGACGCCTCCAACCCGATCTCGGTCATCTCCCGCGAGCCCGGCTCCGGCACGCGCGGCGCCTTCATCGAGCTCTTCGGCATCGAGGAGAAGGGTGAGGACGGCACCAAGGTCGACCGCACCACCGAGGAGGCCACGATCGCCAACCAGACCAACGTGGTCATGACGACCGTCGCCGGCGATCCCTACGCGATCGGCTACATCTCGCTGGGCTCCCTCAACGACACCGTCAAGGCGGTGAAGATCGACGGCGCCGAAGCGACCGCCGCGAACGTCGCCTCCGGCGTCTACAAGGTCGCGCGCCCCTTCAACGTCGCGGTCAGGGGGGAGGCGTCCGGCGTCACGAAGGACTTCCTGGATTTCATCATGAGCGCCGAGGGCCAGCAGATCATTGAGGACAACGGCTACATCAGGGCCGCCGCCGACGCGGCCGCCTATGCGGGCGGCAAGCCCGAGGGCAAGATCGTCGTGGCCGGTTCCTCCTCCGTCTCCCCGGTCATGGAGAAGCTCAAGGAGGCCTACACCGCGTTAAATCCCGCCGCCGTGATCGAGATCCAGACAAGCGATTCCACCTCCGGCATGACCGCCGCGATGGACGGCACCTGCGACATCGGCATGGCCTCCCGCGAGCTTAAGGACGAGGAGGCCGCGGCCCTCTCCGCGACCGTCATCGCCAACGACGGCATCGCGGTCGTGGTCGCCCCCGGCAACCCGGTCGGGGACCTCACCAGCGCGCAGGTAAAGGAGATCTTCACCGGCGCGGCGACCGCGTGGAGCGCGGTGGCCGGCTGAGCCGGTTCCCGCTTCCGATAGAACGCTTTCTTCCTTTTCATTTCTTTCCTCCGGAAAAGGGCGGATGAGCATCCGCCCCTTTCCCATGCCGGGGACCGGGCGGGTTTCCCGCCCGGCCGCCCTCCGCCAGACCGCCCCGCGCGGGCAGCAAAGGAGACTTCGCCGATGTCCGGTAAAATCAAGGAAAAAGGGATGGAAATCCTCTTTTTGGCCTGCGCGCTCGCGTCGATCGCGGCGGTGGCCGTGATCTGCCTCTTCCTCTTCATGGGCGGCATCCCGGCGATCGGGGAGATCGGCGCGGGGGAATTCCTGCTCGGGCGCAAGTGGGCCCCCCAGGACGTGCCCGCCTCCTTCGGCATCTTCCCGATGATCCTCGGAAGCGTCTATGTGACGGGCGGCGCGATCCTCCTCGGCGTGCCGGTCGGCATCCTGGCCGCCGTCTTCCTCGCGCGGTTCTGCCCCCGCCCCGCCTACCGGGTGCTGGGGCCCGCCGTCCAGCTGATGGCGGGCATCCCCTCGATCGTCTACGGCTTTTTCGGGATGGTGGTCATCGTCCCCTTCATCCGGGAGCATTTCCGGAGGCTCGGCGCGGTGAACGGCAGCAGCATCCTGGCCGCCTCGATCCTGCTGGGGATCATGATCCTGCCGACGGTCATCGGCGTGTCCGAATCGGCGCTGCGCGCCGTGCCGCAGAGCTACTACGAGGGCGCGCTCGCCCTGGGCGCGACCCATGAGCGCGCCGTCTTTTTCGCGGTGCTGCCCGCCGCCAAAAGCGGCATTCTCGCGGGGGTGGTGCTCGGCGTCGGCCGCGCCATCGGCGAGACGATGGCGGTCATCATGGTCGCCGGCAACCAGCCGCGGATGCCGGCCGGCCTCTTCAAGGGGGTGCGCACGCTGACGGCGAACATCGTCATGGAGATGGGCTATGCCTCGGGGCTCCACCGGGAGGCGCTCATCGCCACCGGCGTCGTGCTCTTCGTCTTTATCCTGCTCATCAATCTCTGCTTTTCGCTGCTCAAAAGGAGGATGGACTGATGCGCGACATCCACGGCCTCCCCGCCGTCAACCGCGTGAGCCTCCGCCAGCGGGCCCGGTCCTACCTGCGCCGGCCCCTCTCGCTGCTGCTCTTCCTGCTGGTCGGGCTCGCGGCGCTGCTGACGGCCGCGACGCTGCTCTTCATCATCGGGTACATCCTCGTCAGGGGGGCGCCCCACATCACCCCCTCCCTCTTTGAGCTGACCTACAACTCGGTCAACGTCTCCCTCTTCCCGGCGGTCGTCACGACGGTGATGATGACCCTTCTCTCGCTGCTCATCGCCGCGCCGCTGGGCATCTTCACGGCGATCTACCTCGTCGAATACGCCCGCCGCGGCAACCGGCTCGTCGGGCTGGTGCGGATCACCTCCGAAACGCTCAGCGGCATCCCCTCGATCGTCTACGGGCTCTTCGGGATGCTCTTCTTCGTCACCGCGCTGCACTGGGGCTTTTCGCTCCTTTCGGGCGCGTGCACGCTGGCGATCATGATCCTCCCGCTCATCATGCGCACCACCGAGGAGGCCCTCAAATCGGTGCCCGACGCCTTCCGCGAGGCGAGCTTCGGTCTGGGCGCGGGCAGGCTGCGCACCGTCTTCAAGGTGGTGCTGCCCTCGGCGGTGCCGGGGATTCTGGCGGGGGTGATCCTCGCCATCGGCAGGATCGTCGGCGAGACGGCGGCGCTCATCTATACGGCGGGCACCGTCGCGCAGATCCCGGGCGGGAAGGACGCGCTCTTCCTGTCGGGGCGGACGCTCGCCATCCACATGTACGTGCTCTCGAGCGAGGGGCTCCACACCAACGAGGCATACGCGACGGCGGTCGTGCTGCTGGTCACGGTGCTGCTCATCAACACCCTCTCGGCGGTGGTCGCCAGGCGGCTTACGAAAGGCTAGGGAACAGGATGAAGGACAAATTTCAAATCGAGGGCCTCGACCTCTTTTACGGCGA
This sequence comes from Anaerotruncus massiliensis (ex Togo et al. 2026), assembly GCF_030825285.1. Taxonomy (NCBI): domain Bacteria; kingdom Bacillati; phylum Bacillota; class Clostridia; order Eubacteriales; family Oscillospiraceae; genus Anaerotruncus; species Anaerotruncus massiliensis (ex Togo et al. 2026). Next base: position 10,515 of record NZ_JAPJQF010000045.1, on the reverse strand, counting down.
CTTCCAGGCGCTCAAAAACGTGGAGCTTTCGCTCGGGGAACGGGCGATCACCGCGTTCATCGGCCCGTCGGGCTGCGGCAAGTCGACCCTGCTCAAATCCCTCAACCGGATGAACGACCTCGTGGAGGGCTGCCGCATCACCGGGCGGGTGCTGCTCGACGGGGAGGACGTCTACGGGGACATGGACGTGAACCTGCTGCGCAGGCGGGTGGGGATGGTTTTCCAGAAGCCCAATCCCTTTCCGATGAGCGTCTACGACAACATCGCCTACGGGCCGCGCACCCACGGCGTCCGTTCCCGCGCGCGGCTCGACGGGATCGTGGAGAAATCCCTGCGGGACGCGGCGATCTGGGAGGAAGTGAAGGATCGGCTCAAAAAGCCGGCGCTCGGGCTGTCGGGCGGGCAGCAGCAGCGGCTGTGCATCGCCCGCGCGCTGGCGGTCGAGCCGGAGGTGCTCTTGATGGACGAACCCACCAGCGCCCTCGACCCGATTTCCACTTCCAAGATCGAGGACCTTGTGTTAGAATTGAAAAAGAATTACACGATCATCATCGTCACCCACAACATGCAGCAGGCCACCCGCATTTCGGACGAGACGGCGTTTTTTCTGCTGGGCGAGGTGGTCGAGTTCGGCGCGACCGAAGACCTCTTCTCGATGCCGAAGGACAAGCGCACCGAGGACTATATCACGGGGAGGTTCGGATAGATGAGGAACCGGTTTGACCAGGAGCTTTCCGCGCTCAACAACGAGCTGATCGAGATGGGCGCGCTCATCGAGCGGGCAATCGACGACGCCTCCCGCGCGCTGCTCGAAAAGGACCCCGCGCTCGCCCGGCAGGCGATCGGGCAGGGCGCGCGGGTGGACGAGAAGGAAAAGCAGATCGAGCGCCGCTGCCTGCGGCTGCTGCTCCAGCAGCAGCCGGTCGCGGCCGACCTGCGGATGATCTCCACCGCGCTCAAGATGATCACCGACATGGAGCGGATCGGCGACCAGGCGGAGGACATCTCCGAGATCGCGCTCCGCCTGATCGACGACGGCTGCGCCGGCTCGCTCGAGCACATCCCGCAGATGGCGTGGGCGACCGTCCGCATGGTCACGGGGGCGGTCGACGCGTTCGTGGCGCGCGACCTCGACCGGGCGCGGGCGGTCATCGCCTGCGACGACATCGTCGACGACCTCTTCAACCAGGTGCGGGACGATATCGTCCGCCTCATCCGGGAGGACGGCGCGGACGGGGAAGAGGCGATCGACCTTGTGATGGTCGCCAAATACTTCGAGCGGATCGGCGACCACGCGACCAACATCGCCGAGTGGGTGGTCTTTTCGATCACCGGCGAACACGGCAACGAGCGGGTCATCTGACCCGGAAACGGAGGGGACTTGAATGGCCGCGAGGGTCTATCTGGTGGAGGACGACGAGAGCATCCGCGAGCTGGTGCTCTACGCGCTGGCGAGCAGCGGCTATGAGGCGCGCGGCTTCGAACGCGCCGACGCGTTCTGGGAGGCGTGCGACGCGCTTGCGCCTTCCCTCGTGCTGCTCGACATCATGCTGCCGGGGGACGACGGGCTGGCCATCCTGCGCCGCATGAAGGAATCGGTGCGCACGGCGGACATCCCCGTCATCATGCTGACCGCGCGCGCCACCGAATACGACAAGGTGAAGGGCCTCGACGCGGGCGCCGACGACTACGTCACCAAGCCCTTCGGGGTCATGGAGCTGCTCTCCCGCGTGCGCGCGGTGCTGCGCCGGGCGGGCCCCGGCGAGGAGCCCGCGCCGCTCCTTTACGGGGAGGTCTCCCTCGACCCGGGCAGGCGCGCCGTCACGGCCGCCGGGGAGCCGGTCGCCCTCACCTACAAGGAGTTCGAGCTGCTCGCCTTCCTGCTCAAAAACCAGGGCCTCGTGCTCACCCGCGAAAAGATCATGGAACGGGTGTGGGGCTTCGACTACGAGGGGGAGAGCCGCACCGTCGACATGCACATCAAATCGCTCCGCCATAAGCTGGGCGCCTGCGGGGAGATCATCCGCACGGTGCGGGGCGTGGGCTACAAGATCGGGGAATAGGCGCGCGGCGCCAAAAGGAGACCAAGATGAAACGGAACGTATATTGGAGCCTGTGCGCCGCGGCGATCGGCATGGCGCTGCTCACGGCGGCGCTGACCCTCTGGTCGGCCCACGGACTGCTCGTGAGGCAGGTGCAGCAGGAGCTACGCGACGAACACAAGCTGATCGCCCGGTCGGTCGCCTACACGGGGGAGGAGAGGCTGGACTACCTCTCCAGCTTGGACATCCGGTTCGACAGCTTCCGCATCACCCTCATCACCCCGGAGGGCGGGGTGCTCTTCGACTCGGACAACGACCGCGCGGGCATGGAGAACCATCTCGACCGCCCCGAGGTGCGGGAGGCGCTCAGCGTGGGCAGCGGCGAGGACATCCGCCGCTCCGAGACGATGGGGCTCGACACCTGCTACTACGCGGCCGCCCTGCCCGACGGCAGCGTCCTGCGCGTCTCCAAGCAGACCCGCAGCATCGGCGCGGTCTTCGCGGGGGTGATCCCGCTCATGGCGGGCATCGTGCTCGTCACCCTGCTGCTGAGCATGCTGCTGGCCTCCCGCCTGACCCGGCGGCTGGTGCGGCCGGTGGAGGCGCTGGCGGAGGACCTCGAAAACACCGACAGCCTGCGCGGCTATGAGGAGCTCGAGCCCTTCTACCGGAAGCTGCGCGAAAAGAACCGCCTGATCGGCGAGCAGATGGAGCGGCTGCGCGCCGAGCGCGACACGATCAAAACGATCACCTCCAACATGAAGGAGGGGCTGCTCCTGCTCGGCCGGGAGAAGGAGGTCCTCTCGGTCAACGCGGCGGCCCTCTCCCTGCTGGGAAGCCCGGCGGGGGAATACGAGGGGAAAAACGTCCTCGTCGTCACCCGCGACGCCGAGCTGGGCGCGTGCATCGAGCGCGCGGCCGGCGGCGAAGGCGCCGACGTGGTCCTCGAACGGGACGGGCGCGCCTGCCACGCCTTCGCCAGCCCCGTGCGGGAGGACGGCGGACAGGTCGCGGGCACGATCGTCCTGTTGCTCGACGTCACCGAGCAGCAGCGGGCGGAGCAGGTGCGCCGCGAGTTCACCGCCAACGTCTCCCACGAGCTCAAAACCCCGCTCACCTCGATCTCCGGCTTTGCCGAGATGCTCCAAAACGGCATGGCCTCCGGGGAGGAGGACGTCAAGCGGTTCGCCGGGCGGATCTACAGCGAGGCCCGCAGGCTGATCGCGCTGACCGACGACATCATCCGCCTCTCCCGCATCGAGCAGTCGGGCGCCGTCGAGGACGAGCCGGTCGAGCTGCGCGCCCTCTGCGAGGGGGCGGCCGAGGCGCTGCGCTTCCCCGCGGAGCAGAAGCAGGTGGCGATCGCCGTCTCGGGCGATCTCGTCACGGTGCGGGGCAGCCGGCAGATGCTCGACGAGCTCGTCTGCAACCTCGCGGACAACGCCGTCAAATATAACCGCCCGGGCGGCCGCGTCGACCTGAGCATCCGCCGCGAGGGGGACTGGGCCGCCGTCACGGTGGCGGACACCGGCATCGGCATCCCGCGCGAGCACCAGGCGCGCATCTTCGAGCGGTTTTACCGCGTGGACAAGTCCCGCTCCAAGCAGACGGGCGGCACCGGGCTGGGCCTTTCGATCGTCAAGCACATCGTCGAGCGCCACGGCGGCTCGATCTCGCTCGAATCCGCGCCCGGCGCCGGCACCTCCGTCACCGTGCGCCTGCCTTTCTCAGGGGGCTTTGAAAAGCCCCCTGAAACCCGAAACCTTTGATTCGGGCAGTGCTCCCGGCGCGCCCGCAGGCGCGGAATCCCCATCCTTCAGGCGTGTTTTTCGGTTCCTTTTTACAGGAGAAAAAGGAACATCGGAAAGGGGGCCGCTTCCCGGCTGGGAAGCGGCCCCCTTGGCGTCCTCTTTTTCACCCCAGCATCCCGAGGAAGCGGCTGGGCTTGGATGGGTAGTTGTTCATCCCGCAGCGCGACCAGGTGAGGAAGAGCTTTTTCCGCGCGCGGGTGATCGAGACGTAGAAGACCCGCTTCTCCTCCTCCAGCTCGCCCGACCTGGCCGCCTGGAAGGTGGGGAAGACCCCCTCCTGCAAGACGGGCAGGAAGACGTAATCGAACTCGCACCCCTTGGACTGGTGGGCGGTGATGACCGCGACCTTGTTGGCGGAGCGGCTCATGCGGTCGAGCTCACTCGACGAGAGGGCGGAGAGCTCGAGCAGGGCGGAGAGCTGCCGCGCGGGCGGCAGGGCGGGATCGCAGAAGTCGTCCGCGAAGTCGAGAAAGAGCTGTAAATTCGCGCGTTTCTCGGGCGCGCCGTCATAGAGCTCCCACACCCCGAACCGGTCGAGCAGCATCCGCGCGGCGGCGGGCCCGCCGAGCCCCTCCGCCTCCCGGCGGGCGGTCTCCACGAGGGAGGCCGCGCCCGCGAGGCGGGGCAGGTATTTCGCGTAGAAAGCGCGCCGCGCCTCCTGCCCCGGCAGGAGGTATCCCTTTACAAGCGCGCGGAGCACGTCGGCGGTGGCGAGGATGTCGTCCATCGCGTTGTGGGTGGGGTCGTTTGCCGCGCCGAGCGCCGCCGCCACGGTCAGGAGCTTGTGGTTTTCGAGGTTTTTGAGGTAGCGGCGGGAGAGGTCGAGGGTGTCGTACCAGACGTTGCCGAACTCCCCCGGCGCGCCGCTGCGCGCGAGGTTCCGGCGGGTGATCGCAACGTCGAAGGCGACGTTGTGCCCGACGATCACACACCCCTCGCAGAACCGGAGGAAATCCCCCAGCGCCTTCGCGGGGTCCTCCCCGCGCTCCGCGAGGAAGCCGTCGGTAAAGCCGTGGACCTTTTCGGAGTCCCCGACCGGCCCCGACGGCCGCAAAAACCGCTCGAACCGCTCGGAGACGTTCCCGGCGGGGTCGAGGCGCACGGCGGCCATCTGCACGATCTCGTCGGAATAGACGTCGGTGCCGGTGGATTCCACGTCGTAGACGACGACGCGGCCCTCCGCGAGCGCGTCGAGCAGCGGGGAAAAGAAGTCGCCGGTATTTCTGGTGCGCGGGTCGAAAAAGTCGGCGAGCGCGGCCCCGCCGCCCTCGCGGTAGTTGGCGGCGATCGCGCCCACCGTCGCGGGGCCGACCCCCTTGACCAGCCGCTTGAGCACGCGGGCAAGCGCCTCCCCGTCCCGGGGATTCGCGGCGACGGAGACGCAGGCGAGCGCGTCCTTCACCTCGGCGCGCTTGAGCAGCCGCAGCTCGTCCGCGAGCATGAACCGCACGGGCGGCAGGCTGTCGTCGAGGCGGCTGGCGCGCAGGATGCCGCACACGTCGGCACAGACCTTGTTGGTGCGGGTGATGATCGCGGCGCGGGAAAAGTCGGTGAGCCCGAGGGAGGCGATCTGCCCGTAGATCCAGTGGATTTCGTCGGCCGGGGTGTCGAAGGAGCGGACGACCACGTCGCCGCCGAATTCCACATGCCCCCCGCCGCCCGGCCCCCGCCCGAAGGCGTTCGCGAGAAAGGCGTTCCCGGCGGCGAGCAGGCCGGGGCTGCTGCGGTAGTTGACGGTGAATTCAATCACGCGCGGATGGAATTCCTCGGTAAAGCGCGCGATAAGCGCGCCGGGGTCGGAGCCGCGCCACTGGTAGATCGTCTGGTTGAAGTCGCCGCAGAGGAGCACCCGGGCGTTCCCGCAGAGCTTGGAGAGAAGCCCGTATTCCGCGAGGCTCACGTCCTGCACCTCGTCGACGTGGACAAAGCGGAACCGCTCCCGCCAGAGGGCGGAAGCGCGCGGGTCGGCGAGCAGGGCAAAGGCGCGGATGAGCAGGTCGGAGAAGTCGAGCAGGCCGCTCGACAGGAGCTTCAGGTTGTAGAGGCGCACGACCGACGCGCCGTATTTGACGAGGAAGCGGTGGAATTTGGGGTCGAAGCGGCGGTCGGGGCCGACGCACACCCGCTCGACCTCCTCCCGCCGGTGGACAAACGCCCACGCCGCGGCGGCGGAGCAGTCCTCCTGCGGGCGGGCGAGCCAGCAGTCCTTGACCAGCCCGGTGAAATCCTGCAAAACCCGCAGCGCCTGGTCGCCCGGCTCGCGCCCCACCACCTCGAAGACGACCTCCCGGAGGATTTCCCGCGCGTCGTCGGCGTCACAGACGGAAAAGTCCGGCCCCACGTCGGTGAAAACGCCGGGGGTTTCCCGCAGCAGCCACGCGCAGAAGGCGTGGACCGTCTTGACCGTCACGCCGCGCGCCGCCTTCCCCGCCATCCGCTCCACCCGCTCGGTCATCTCGCGGCAGGCGCGGTTGGTGAAGGTGAGGCAGAGAATCTCCTCCGGTTTTGCCAGCCCACCGGAAAGCAGGTTCGCCACCCGGCAGGCAAGCGTGTTCGTCTTGCCGGTGCCCGCGCCCGCGAGCACCAGCAGGTTGTCCGTAAAGGTTTCGGCGGCGATCCGCTGCTCGTCGTTGAGCGTGAACGCCGGCGCTGTGACCGCGGGCATCATAGGCCCCCCTCCGAAAGAAATGCGAGCCCGCCGCAAAAGCATCGCGGCAGGCCCCGTTCTTTTTTTTCTTGAAAAAAAGAACCAAAAAAATCGCTTCTCAGGATCAAGTGTCTTGCGCCCTGCGGGGCGCGCGTCAGGGCTCCGCCCCGACACCCCGCCGCCTTTAAAAAGGTGTCGCGAAGCGACGGCCCGAATGGGGACACCATTTGCCCGCAGGGCAAGTGGCGGCGAAAACTTTAGTTTGATGGGCGGGCAAAACTTTTTATCTCACGGGACGCGCGCGCGGAGTGGAAAGCGCCACGCCTGCATCAAAAGTTTTGAGGGGTCCAGGGGAACTTTTTCAAAAGTTCCCCTAGTCTCTAAACGTAACCGACCCCGTTTCCGGGTCCATTGCGTCGACGATGGCGAGCGATTCCACCCGCACGCCCCGTCCCCGGATGAGCTCGCCGCCCTCCTGGAAGCCCTTTTCGATCACGATGCCCGCGCCCACAAGCGTCGCGCCCGAATCCTCGACGAGCTGGCAAAGCCCGTTGAGCGCGCTGCCCTTGGCGAGGAAGTCGTCGATGAGCAGGACGCGGTCCTCGGGGGAGAGGAACTTTTTGGAGACGATGATGTCGTAAACCCGCCCGTGGGTGAAGGACTCCACACGGGTGGTGTAGACCTCGCCGTCGATGTTTTTCGACTGGCTCTTCTTGGCGAAGACCACCGGCACGCCGAACTGTTCGGCGGTCAGGCAGGCGATGCCGATTCCGGACGCCTCGATGGTCAGAATCTTGGTGACGCCGCAGCCGGCAAAGCGGCGCTTGAACTCCTTGCCGATCTCGGCAAAAAGGGCCACGTCCATCTGGTGGTTGAGGAAGTTGTCCACCTTGAGGACGTTGCCGGCCTTGACGTGGCCGTCTTTGAGGATGCGCTGTTTCAGCAGTTCCATAGCGGGTTCCCTCCTAAATTCGACACGGTTCGTTGTCAACAGTTTAGCGCATCCCGCCGATTTGTTCAATGGGGAAAGAGAATTTTATTGCCCCATCCGCTCGTCGACCCGCCGGAAGACCTCGTAAGGCGTCACGCCGAACGCATCGGCAAGCTCCATGATTTTTCCCGCGCCGACCCGCCCCACGTCGGTGCCGCGTTCAAGCTTGCGGATGAGCCGCTCGCTCACGCCGCTTTCCTGCGAAAGCTCTCTCACGCTCCATCTATGTTCCGCCCGCAGCTCCCGCAGCACCTCCGCCAGACACAAATAAAACCGTTCCTTGTCGGACATTTTTTCATCCCTCCCGCGGTCATCATAGCACGAAATTTTTGAGGGCTCGGGTTTTGGCCCAATATGAATCAAAAAATTTTCCTTGCCATTTACCCTGTTAAAGTGTAAAATATGGGATATCCCTTTTCGCACGACTTTTGAAAGAAGGAGGAGCATCATGAACGACCAGATCAAGCAGATTGCCCAACGCATCCGCGAGCTGCGCGAGATCCTCGACGTAGACGCGGCCGACCTTGCAAAGCAGGTGAACGTATCGGTAGCGGAGTACAACCAGTACGAGAACGCCGAATCCGACATTCCGATAGGAGTGATCTACGCGGTAGCGGCGGCGCTGAACGTCGACCCCACGGTGCTCCTGACCGGGGACGCCCCCCGCATGAGCGACTACACCATCGTCCGCCAGGGGCGGGGCGTGTCGGTGGAGCGGTACAAGGGCTACAAATTCAGTTCCCTCGCCTTCAACTATATCGGCCGCCAGTTCGACCCGATGGTGGTCGACCTGGAGCCGATGGAAAATCCCCCCGAGCTCGTCGTGCACGGCGGGCAGGAGTTCAACTACGTCTTAAAAGGCACCGTACAGCTGGTAATCGGTTCCCGGGAATTTCTTCTCGAGGCCGGCGACAGCGCGTTCTTCAATCCGATGACGCCGCACGGCCAGCGCGCCGTAGGCGGCCCGGTAAAATTCCTTACCATCATCAACGAATGAACGCGGACCAGAGAATTTAAGAAAGCGGTGCAAAAAAACATGATCGAAAAATTTTTACCCCGTACCGGGTTTGACTCGTACGAGGATTTCAAGGCGAACTACCGCCTCAACGTGCCCGGGGATTTCAACTTTGCCTATGATGTGATCGACGAGTGGGCCAAAGACCCCGAAAAGCCCGCGCTCGTCTGGGTGAACGACGGCCGCGACGAGCGGCGCTACACCTTCAAGGACCTCTCGGAGTATTCCTGCCGCATGGCGAATTTCTTTACCCATTACGGCGTGAAAAAGGGCGATTTCGTCCTGCTCGTGCTCAAACAGCGGGTGGAGGCGTGGGTTTGTATGCTGGCGCTCCACCGCATCGGCGCGGTGGTCATCCCGGCCACCTTCCAGCTCATGCCGCACGACATCGAATACCGCTGCAACAAGGCGGGCGTCAAGATGATCTGCACGGTGGACGACGACGAGCTGCTCCGCAACATCGCGCAGGTGCGTCCCGCCTGCAAAACCCTCGAACAGGTGGCGGTGGTCGGGGCGCATGTCCCGGCGGGCTGCATCGACCTGCGCGCCGAGGCGGCGGCGTATCCCTCCGTTTTTCCGCGCCCCACGGGGGAGGCGGCCACCGACGTCCACGACCTCATGCTCGGGTATTTCACCTCCGGCACCACCGGGATGCCCAAGCTCATCGTCCACAACTACGCCTATCCGCTCGGGCACATCACCACCGCCAACTACTGGCACCAGGTGGAGGAGGGCGGACTGCATTTCGTGTCGGCCGATTCGGGCTGGGCGAAATTCGGCTGGGGCAAGATTTACGGCCAGTGGATCTGCGGAGCGGTGATTGTGGCATATGACACCGAGGGCAAATTTGACCCCAGGCACATGCTTGAGACGGTCGAGCACCTGCGGCCGACGACCTTCTGCGCGCCGCCAACCGTCTACCGCTTCCTCATCAAGGAGGACCTCTCGAAATACGATCTCTCCTCCCTCAAAAAATGCACGATCGCGGGCGAGCCGCTCAATCCCGAGGTCTTCAACCGCTGGAAGGAGGCGACCGGGCTGGAGCTCACCGAGGGCTTCGGCCAGTCGGAGACGACGGTCATCATCGCGAACTTCCCGTGGTTTCCGATCAAGCCCGGCTCGACCGGCAAGTTTTCGCCCCTCTACGACCTCGACATCGTCGACGAGGACGGCAACTCCTGCGAGGACGGCATCGTCGGCACGATCGTCGTCAAAAACCTCGACAAATTCCGCCCGGCCGGCCTGCTCGTCGAATACCGCGACGACCCCGCCGCCAATGAGGACGCCTTCTTTGACAACATGTATTCCACCGGCGACACCGCCTGGCGGGACAGCGACGGCTATATCTGGTTTGTCGGCCGCAACGACGACGTGATCAAGTGCTCGGGCTACCGCATCGGTCCCTTCGAGGTCGAATCGGCGCTCATGACCCATCCGTCGGTGCTCGAGTGCGCCGTCACCGCCGCGCCCGACCCGGTGCGCGGGCAGGTCGTCAAGGCCACCGTCGTGCTCGCCCGAGGCTACGAACCCTCCGACGCGCTCAAAAAGGAGCTCCAGAACCACGTCAAAAAGGAGACCGCCCCCTATAAATATCCGCGCATCGTCGAGTTCGTGAGCGAGCTGCCCAAAACCACCTCCGGCAAGATCAAGCGCAAGCAGATTCGGCTGGAGGACTCTCGGAAATAATTTTTTCGCCGCGCCCGGCAGGGTGCGGCGATTCTTTTTTTGCCGCTCGGGGAGCGGCAGAGCTTGTCGGTAGTCGACCGACAGCGGTTTTAGGCTTACCGCTCAGTGAGCGGCGGAGCTTGTCGGTAGTCGACCGACAGCGGGCTTAGATTTGCCGCTCGGGGAGCGGCGGAGTTGCCGGGTCCCGCCCCGGCGGGCGGCCCCATTTCTTGTACGGACAAGAAATGGGGGAAAGAAGCCGCAGGGGGCCATGCCCCCTTGACCCCCGCGCCGCCTCCGGTTGGCCTTCGGCCAAAGTCGGCGGCGCCCCGTCCACGGATCAG